>NZ_JBFAOF010000254.1:0-8372 GCF_040675125.1 Spirillospora sp. NPDC049652
GCTCCACGACCCAGCGGATCTTCGTCCTGCAGTGCGGCGACCCCACCGGCACCGGCAGCGGAGCTCCCGGCTACCAGTTCCCGGACGAGAACCTGACGGGCGCGTGTTCCGCTTCCATCGCGCCCTGGCCGCGGTCCCCGGCGTGGTCTGGCGGCACCTCACCGACGCGTCCCTGCTGGCGCGGTGGTGGACGCCGGACGCGCTGCGGGTGTCGGAGCTGGTGTTCGAGGCGCGGCCGGGCGGGCGGATCGTCCAGGAGTACCGGGACGCCGAGGACGTCGACGGCACCGACATCCCGGCGGGACGCGCCGAGGGCACCGTGGAGGACGTCCGTCCCGGTGAGCGGCTGGTGTTCCGGCTCGTCCCGGAGCTGCCGGGCGGTGGTCCGGCGTTCACCGCGCGCATCGAGATGCTGCTGCGCCCCAGCGGGGCGGGCACCGATCTGGATGTCCGCTTCGGCGTGACCGACAGCGCCGTAGAGTCCGCCGATTTCGTCGCCGGGATCGAGCTCGGCTTCGGGCAGAGCCTCGACCGCCTGGTCGCGACACTCGCCACCCACCCCGCGGGCGACTCGGACGAGCCCCCGGCCCCCGCCGGGGAGTCACCAGCTGACTGACCTCCACGGCGAAGCGGCGGCGCGTCCCTCGCGCCCCCGGTTGCCGCCGCAGAGCACCCGACCGACACGAACCCTGATTCCCGCGCCATCGCTACTGAGGAGAACACATGACCGCCATCACCGGACGCCGCGTGTCCGCCAACCTCGGCCTCACCCTGGACGGCCGCTACCACGGTCCGGGCGGGCCCGCCGACCTGTCGGCGATCGTCCCCTACGCCACCACCGACACCTCCCGCGACCACCTCGCGCGGCTGATCGACGGCGCCACCACCGCCGTCTTCGGCCGTGGGAACGCCGAGGGGTTCCTGCAGTTCTGGCCGCAGGTCGCGGGCGACGAGGACGCCGACCCCCGCGACCGCGCCTACGCGCGGTGGCTCGTCGGGGTGGAGAAGGTCGTCTTCTCCACCACCCTCACCGAGGCCCCCTGGGAGCGGACCCGCGTGGTGAACGCGCCCGCTGCGGACGTCGTCGCCGAGCTGAAGGCCACCGGGGAGGGCGACATCCTGCTCAACAGCAGCCCCAGCGTCATCAAGCCGCTGCTGGCGGCGGACCTGGTCGACCGCCTGTACCTGATGATCTGCCCGGAGATCGCCGGCGGTGGGGCGCGGCTGTTCGAGGACGGCCTGCCCGGCTCGAAGTGGACGCTGGTCCGCCAGGACACCGGCAAGCTCGGCGAGATGACGGTGGTCTACGACCGCGCCCGCTGACCCCGCCGCCGGCCCGCGCCCGCACGGCCACGGCACCGGCCCCGCCGCCGCGCCGCCCGGTACTCCGCATCCGGACGTTCTGGGGCGAAGCGGCGGCGCGGGGGTGGTGCTACGGTCGCTTGCCGACCGGGGACCCACCTGGACCCGGACGACGAAGAGGGAGGGCCGATGGCCGATCCGGAGCAGTACCGCGCGACGTTCGAGATGGTCGACGTCGACGGCGACGGGCAGATCTCGCCGGCGGAGCTGAAGAACCTCATGCACGCCCTCGGGCGCGACATCTCCGAGACGCGCGCGGTCGAGGTGGTCGTCCAGGCCGACGGTGACCGCGACGGGCTGATCTCCCTGCCGGAGTTCGCCGCCCTGATGGAGTCCTACACCGCCTGACCGTCACCCGCCACCGCCGACCCCCGTCCCAGCGCACGGGGGGTCGGGGGTCAGTCGGTGGGGGCGGCCCATTCGCGGCGGCGGGCCTCGGCGAGCGCCACCGCGGTCGCGACGGCCACGTTCAGCGACCCGACCCGTCCGATCTGGGGGATGTAGGCGACCGCGTCGGCGGCGGCGAGCAGGGCGGGGGAGCAGCCGTGGTCCTCGCCGCCGACCGCCAGGCACACGTCCCCGTCCAGCGGCGCCTCGTGCAGCGGGACGGCGTCGCCGGTCAGTTCCACCGCGACCAGCCGCAGGCCCTGCGCGCGGACCGCCGCGACCGCGTCGGCCACCGGTCCCGCGTGCTCCCACGGCACCAGCCGCTCGGTGCCGAGGGCGGTCTTGGCGACGTTGCGGTGGTCGGCGTCGATCGCGTTGCCCGCCAGCCACAGGTGCTCCACGCCGAACACCGCGGCGCTGCGGATGATCGAGCCCATGTTGAACGGCTGGGTCACCGACTCCACCAGCAGTCCGAGCCGTCCGTCGGTGCGGCGCCGCCAGTCCCGGTTCAGCCGCTTGACGTCGGTGGGCCGCAGCTGCCTGCGCGCCGGCTGGCCGCCCTCGCGGGCGCGGGCGGCGGAGGTGTCGCGTGCGGTGCTCATCAGTGGTGACCTTCCTGCGGACGGGCCGCGACGTGCAGAACCCGGTAGGCGGAGCGTGAGGCGATGCGGCTGGTCGGGAACCCCTGCTGCTCCAGCCAGCGCTGCAGGGAGTCCGACCCGAGGTGCTTCTGCACGACCAGGTGCGCCGCCCCATCGGGGGTGAGGCGCGGCAGCCAGGTCAGCAGCAGGTCGTGCAGGGCGGCCTTCCCGATCCGGATCGGCGGGTTCGACCACAGTGCCGCGAACCGCAGCTGGGGGTCGACCGCGTCCGGCAGCAGGAACCGGGTGTTGGCCGCGCCCGCGGACGCCGCGTTCTCCCGCGCCAGCTCCAGCGCCCGCTCGTTGACGTCGACGCCGACGACGTCCGCGCCGGGGGCGCGTTTGGCCATCGTGAGCGCGATCGGCCCGTAGCCGCAGCCGACGTCCAGCAGGGTGCCGTGCTCGGGCGGCGGTGGGACGGTCTCCAGCAGGATCCGCGTGCCGGGGTCGAGGCGGTCGGGGGAGAACATGCCCGAGTCGGTCCGCAGCCGCAGGTGCAGGTCGGGCAGGACGAGATCGACCGACCGCGGGCGGCTCGGCGCCCCGGGCTTGGCCGCGAAGTAGTGTTCCCCCACGTCGGGTGACCGTATCAGTGCCCGGGGCCCGCTCGTGACGGCCCGGGGCCCGGCGCTGCGCGGGGGCCGGGGTTCCCGGAGGAACGCTGGGCGGCCTTCGGGACGGTGGGCGTCGGCCGGCGGAGCGGCGCGGGCCGGCGTCGGCTGCTTACCGGCGGATCCACCGTTCTTCCGAGTCTGGGCCCTGGGACACGCGCGGGGTGGTGTCCGGGGGGGGGGGGCGGCCCTGGGGCTCTTCCCAAGATCTACGCCGCTCCCTAGAATATGAGCACTGCTCATGTTTGACCGCTTGCCTGGGATCGGTCCGCGGACCGCGCCGCCCGCTGGAGGCCCCCGTGCTCGTCCGACCATCCACCGCATCGCGCATCGCCCGCGCCGCGCTGCTCACCGTCCTCGCGCCGTCGGTGCTCGCGCCCCTCCCAGTCGCGGCCTCGACCTCGGCCGGCGGCGGCGCCAACGTGGACCGCGTCGACCCGTTCATCGGGACGACCGGGGCGGACAAGACCGAGTACGGGGGGATGATCCCGAGCGCGGCGCCGCCATTCGCGATGACCCGGTGGTCCCCGATGACGCGCACCAACCAGGTCGGCGTCCTGCCGTACCGGCTCGGCGACCCGAAGATCACCGGGTTCATCGGCACCCACCAGCCCGCGATCTGGATGGGCGACTCGGGTTATGTGGTCGGGATGCCGGGCGTCGGCCGGGTCCGGACGGCCGCCAAGGACCGGGGCCTGCCCTTCCGCCACGCCGACGAGACCGCCTCGCCCGGGAAGTACACCGTGAACATGCACCCGGCGAAGGGGCGGACACTGCGCGCCGAGGTCACCGGCACCTCGCGCGTCGGGCATCTGCGGCTGACCTACCCCAAGGGGAGCCCGGCCCACTTCGTCGTGCAGGCGACCCGGCGGGGGATCGTCGGGAACGTGCGGATCGACCCGGCCCGGCGGGAGATCACCGGCTACAACCCCGACCGGCAGGACAAGGGCCTCGGGCCGTTCAAGGCGCCCCACTTCAAGGGCTACTTCGTCGCGCGGTTCGACACCGCCTTCGCCAGCCACGGCACGGCGACTGGAGCGGCCCTACACGAGGGCCAGGGCGACCGCACCGGACCGGACGTGTCGGGCTTCGTCCGCTTCCCGCCCGGGTCGGTGACCGTGACGGTGCGGATCGCGACCTCGTTCATCTCCCTGGCCCAGGCACGCGCCAACCTGGACCGCGAAATCCCGGACGGCCGCCCCTTCGCCCGGACCGCCGCCCAGACCAGGAACGCCTGGGCGGCCAAACTCGACCGCGTCCGGATCCAGGGCGGCGACCGCGCCCGGCTCACCACCTTCTACACAGCGCTCTACCACGCCCTGCAGTACCCGTCAGAGATGTCAGAGCACGGCCGCTACTACAGCGCCTACGACGACAAGGTCCACAAAGGCGTCAGCTACACCGGCTACTCGCTCTGGGACACCTTCCGCGCGCAGAACGCGCTGCTGATCCTGTTCGCTCCCGAACGCGTCAACGACATGGTCACCTCGATGCTGCAGGACTACCGGCAGGGCGGCTGGCTTCCCATGTGGAAGAACCTCACCGAGACCAACATCATGATCGGCACCAACGCCGACCCGGTGATCGCCGAGGCCGTCGCCAAGGGCTTCCACGGATTCGACCTCAACCTCGCCTACCAGGCCGTCCGCAAGGACGCGACGACCCCGCCCGACAACGACACCTGGCGCTGGTACTTCGACCGCGAACCGTTCGCCTCCGTCGAGGCGCGGGCGGGCCTGACCACCTACAAGAAGAACGGCTGGGTCGCCGCCGACCGCTCCGCGGAGGCCGGATCACGCACCCTCGACTACGCCTACGAGGACTGGGCCGTCGCGCGGATCGCCCAAGCCGCCGGCAAACCCGCCGACGCCGCCCACTTCCTCAAACGCAGCCAGAACTACAAGAACCTGTACAACCACGCGACCGGCTTCATGCAGTCCCGCAACCTCGACGGCTCCTGGGGCTGGGACGGCTGGACCGAAGGCGACAAGTGGGTCTACACCAACGACGTCCTGCACGACGTCCCCGGCCTGATCGCCCTCAAGGGCGGCACCGCACCCTTCAACACCTGGCTCGACCGCTACTTCGCCGGCGGCCACAACGACCACGCCAACGAACCGAGCCACCACGTCCCCTACCTCTACGACTACTCCGGACAGCCCTGGAAGACCCAGCGCCTGGTCCGGCAGATCACCGCGAGCGAATACCACGCCGCCCCCGACGGCCTGGCCGGCAACGACGACTGCGGCCAGATGTCGGCCTGGTACCTCTTCAGCGCCCTCGGCTTCTACCCCGTGAACCCGGCCTCGGCCCAGTACGCCGTCGGCAGCCCGCTGTTCCCCAAGGTCACCCTCGACCTGCCCGGCGCCCGCCGTCCGCTGGTCATCACCGCGCCCGACGCCGCGACCCGCCCCTACGTCCGCGCCCTCCGCGTCAACGGCGCCACCACCACCAAGCCGTTCCTCTCCCACACCACTTTGACCCGCGGCGGAACCCTCGCCTTCGCCATGGCCTCCACCCCCCAGCCCTGGGGCTCCCGTCCCTGACGACCCGGGACTCGGAACGGCGCCGCCAGAGGCGAGTCGGCTTTTTCTGCGATGAAGGCACGCGTGGGTACGCCGGGACGGGACCGCGATCCGCGCCCACCCGGCCGCCCGCCCGCCCGGCGAGCCCTCGGCCGGGGAGCGGGGATCGTCGGCGCGTCCGGGGGACCCGGGCCCGCCGGTGGGGAAGAGTGGAAGCGACAGGACCGACAGCAGTGAGGCCGAAGGGACGCCCATGGTCGTCGCGTTCGTGCTGGCCGTGACCGGCTGGTACGCCCTGCGCGCCCTCGCACTGGTCTGGGAACCCGCCCGGCGGACCGTCGCCCGCTGCGAACCCTGGACCCGGCGCGCCCACGCCTGGGCCCTGTCGGCGCCCGCGACCTTCACCTACGTCGCGGTCTTCACCGCCTCCACCCTCGTCCAGTACTCCGCCCCGCCCAAACTCATCGACCTGCTCACCACCCTGCAGAGCACCAACCTGCGCAACCTGCACCGCGCGCCGCTGAGGGCCCTGCTCGACAGCGCCCTGTGGGTCGCCGACCAGGGCCAGGCGCTCCTGCTGTACGTCGCGCTGTTCGTCACCGTCGTCGCCTGGGCCGAACGCCGCTACGGCACCCCCCGCATCATGATCGTGGGCCTGTGCGGGCACGTCCTCGGGTCCCTGCTGACCGCGCTGGTGGAGACCCACGCCCTGGAGAAGGGACGCGCGCCCGCCCGGCTCGCCGTCACCACCGACGTCGGCGTCAGCTACATCATGGTCGCCGGATGCGCGGCGGCCGTCCTGCTGATGCGCGGCCGCTGGCTCGTCCTGGGCGTCGCCGGCCTCGCCCTCGGGGTCGTCGTCCCGGCGGTGTGGAGCCACTCCCTGTGGGACCTCGGCCACCTGTTCGCCACCGTTTGCGGGCTCGCCGCGGCGTGGGCGCTGCTGCAGATCGCCCCGGCCCGCACCCCGCCGCGGATGCTGCCCTGCCTGCCGCGCCCCGCCCCCCTGTGGGGCCGCGCCCCGGACGCCCCCACCGCCGGCACCCTCGGCGGCAGCCCCGAACACGAAGACCCCGACACCGGCACCGGCACCGGCACCACCTCCGGTGACAAGCACGGGGGAGCGGGACGTGGGGGAGCGGGGGCCGGCGGTCCGGGGCCGGACGATCGGGACGGCCGCGGCGGCACCTGACGTGCGGCGCTCAGCCGCCTCGGCCGGGTCCGCGGCGGCCGGGTCAGTCGGAGCCTTCGACGTACGCCGCCAGGTGGGCCAGCGAGGACGCGATCCCCGCCTCGTGCACCGCCGGGTCGATACCGGGCGGCACGCCCGTGGCCGTCACGGTCACCTCCGTCGCCCCATCACCGGCGGCGGCGAGGCGCCAGGTCATCGTCATGGTGCCCGCGTACGCCGGGTCGTCGGCCTCGAACACCGCCCGCTGCACCACGAGCTCCGCCGGCACCAGCTCGGCGAACCCCACCTCCACGACGTCCGTCGCGTCCGAGGACTTCCCCGGACCGCCGGCGGCGTCGAGGTAGGTGAGGACCATCCGGAACCCGCCACCGGGACGGGGATCCCACCGCTCGACCCGCCCCCGCATCCCGTCCGGCGGCAGCCAGGCCTCCAGGGACTCCCGGTCGAGGAGAGCGCCGTACACGGCCGCCGGTGACGCCGCGATCACCCGGGCGGCGCGATCCATCCTGCCCATCGCCCGAGTCTAGAACCGCCCTTTCCGCCCCGGCGGACACCGAGCACACGGAGCACACGCCATGGGCCATTCGGAGTGGGCGACGCCAGGCCGTCAGGCGTCGGGGTCAGGGGAGGCGGGAGAACCAGGTGAGGGACGTCCCCGCGGCCGCCAGCGCGAACAGCAACGCGATGCCCAGGAACCGCGCCGAGATGTCCCGGTGCTCGATCCGGAACCCCAGCGAACTGCCGATATGGCTGTACACCTCGGTCAGCTGACCCAGCGACTGCGCCTCATAGGCCTTGCCGTCGGTGGACTCCGCCAGCGACCGCAGCGTCTCCTTGTTCACCGACACCCCGGTCGTCTCACCCTCGATGTCCACCGTGCCGTACGGGGTGCCGAACGCGATCGTGGACACCGGCACGTGCGCGGCGCGCGAGGCGTCGACCGCCTCCTGCACCGACCGGCCCGTGGTGTTGTCGCCGTCCGACAGCAGCACGATGTGCGCGGGCGGCGGGTCCTGGCTGGCCTGGGTGTCGAACGTGCGGACGGCCTGCAGGCAGGTGAACACCGCCTCGCCGATCGCGGTCCGCTTGGCCAGCACCAGCTGGTCGATCGACGCCAGCGCCGCCTGCCGGTCCGCCGACGGCGGCGCGATCAGGTTCGCGTTCCCCGCGAACGACACCACCCCCACGTTGAACCGCGCCGGCAGCTCGCCGATGAACTTCTTCGCCGCCGCCTTGGCCGCCTCGACCCGGCTCGGCGGGACGTCCTTGGCCATCATCGACAGCGACACGTCCACCGCCACCATGATCGTCGCCCGGTCGCGGGGGACCTTCACGTTCCCCGCGGGCCGCGCGAACCCCACGATCATCAACGCGATCATCACCAGGAACAGCGCCGCCGCGACATGCCGCCGCCACCCCGGATGCCGGGGCGCGACCTGCCGCAGCAGCGCCAGGTTGGTGAACCGGACCGCGTAGGTGCGGCGCCGCCGCTGCAGCAGCACGTAGACGGCGACCAGCACCGGCAGCAGCACCAGCAGCCAGAGCCGCCCGGGGGACAGGAGGGTCATGCGTGCGCTCCCGCGGCCCCGCCCCTGGACGAGGAACCGGTAGAGGCGCTGCCCGCCGGGCCGGCGGCGCGTCCGGCCGCCCGGCG
>NZ_JBFAOF010000255.1:0-8351 GCF_040675125.1 Spirillospora sp. NPDC049652
GTCGGCGCGCGCGTCGCGCCCGTCCCGGCGTACGCGACGCTCGCGCTGGCCGCCCTGCCGATCGCGCTGACCGGCACGGACGAGCAGAGGGAACTGCTCGCGGGCGTGGCGGCCGGGGAGCGGATCATGACCGGCGCGTACCGGGAGCCCGGCCCGCCCGGCACGGTGGAGACGACCGCGCGCGGGGGGAGGCTCACCGGGCGGAAGACCTACGTCCCGTACGCGGACGAGGCGTCGCACCTCCTCGTCCCGGCACGGGAGGACGACGGAACGATCCGGGTGTACGTGGTCGAGCGGTCCGAGGCGGCGGTGAGCCCCCAGCCGTCGGCGACGTCCGAGCCGCTGTCGCTGGTCGCGCTGGACGGCGCGCGCGGGACCCCGCTCGGCCCGGACGGCTGGGACGCCTTCCGCCGCTCCGCCGTCGCCGGGGCGGTCGCGATCTCGTCCGGGGTGATCGAGGGCGCGTTGACGCTGACCACCGAGTACGTGAAGACCCGCGAGCAGTTCGACCGCGCGCTCGCCCAGTTCCAGGCCGTGACCATGCAGATCGGCGACGTGTACATCGCCAAGCGGGCGCTGGACGTCGCGGTCTGGGCGGGCGCCTGGCGGTTCGCGACCGGCGCGGACGACACCGACGAGGTCCTCGCGATCGCCGCCTACACCGCCGCCGGCCAGGTCGTGGAGGCGCTCTACACCTGCCAGCACCTGCACGGCGGCATCGGCCTGGACGTCACCTACCCGCTGCACCGCTACTTCGCCTGGGCCAAGCAGGCCGGGCACCTGCTCGGCGGCGCGGAGGACCAGCTCGACACCCTCGGCGCGCTCGTCGCCGCTCAGGAGGTTCAGTAGCCGATGTTCATCGACCTCACCGGCGAGCAGAAGAAGCTCCGCGCCGAGCTGCGCGACTACTTCCGCGGCTGCCTCACCAAGGCGCAGCGCGCGCGCATCGCGGACGACCCGTTCGGCGAGCACTACATGGAGCACTGCAGGCGCCTCGGCCGGGACGGGATGCTCGGCGTCGCGTGGCCCGAGGAGTACGGCGGGCGCGGCTACGGCCCGGTCGAGCAGCAGATCTTCGCCAACGAGATCGCGCGCGCCGAGGTGCCGTACCCGATCATCACGCTGAACTCGGTCGCGCCGACGATCCTGCAGTACGGCACGGAAGCGCAGAAGGCGCACTTCCTGCCGCGCATCCTGGCGGGCGAGTGCCACTTCGCGATCGGCTACAGCGAGCCGGGCGCGGGCACCGACCTGGCGTCGCTGCGCACCACGGCCGTGAAGGACGGCGACCACTACGTCGTCAACGGCCAGAAGATCTTCACGTCCGGCGCGCACTACTCCGACCACGTCTGGCTCGCGGCGCGCACCGACCCGGACGCCAGGAAGCACAAGGGCATCTCGATGCTCATCGTCGACTGCGACGACCCCGGCTTCTCCTGGACGCCGATCGTCACCATGGACGGCCGCCACCACACGAACTCGACCTACTACCAGGACGTCCGGGTCCCGGCGGACATGCTCGTCGGCGAGGAGCACAAGGGCTGGGACCTCATCGTCAACCAGCTCAACCACGAGCGGGTCACGCTCGGCCCGGCGGGCAACATCGGCCACACCTACGACCGGTTCGCCGCGTGGGCGCGCACCGCGACCGGACGCGACGGGCGGCCCCTCGCCGAGCGGCCCGACGTCCGCCGCGCCGTCGCGCGGGTGTACGCCTACCTGCGCGTCAACGAGCTGCTGAACTGGCAGGTCGCGGCCAACATGGACCTGGGCTGGCTGGGCGCGGCCGACGCGTCCGCCACCAAGGTCTACGGCTCGGAGCGGATGCAGGACGTCGGCCGGATCGTCGGCGACACCCTCGCCCGGTACGGCGATCCGGGCGACCCGGCGACCGCCGAGTTCCTGGAGGTGCTGGACCACGGCGTCAAGGGCGCGGTCGTGCTGACCTTCGGCGGCGGCGTGAACGAGATCCAGCGCGAGCTGATCGCCATGATCGGCCTCGGCCTGCCCCGCGCACCCCGGTGAGGAGCCCCGTGCCACAGCAAGACCTGAGCAAGGCGCGAAACGCCCCGGCGGCTTCCGCCGCGCCGGCGGTGCACGAGGAGCTGACGGCGCTCGCCGGGCGGCTGGCCGCGCGCGGCGAGCAGCCCGCCCCGCCCTGCCCGGACGCGGTGAACGCGCCGATGATCCGGCACTGGACGCAGGCGCTCGGCGACGCGTCCGGGGCCTGGGCGGACGTGGCGCCGCCCGCGATGATCCAGGTCTGGTCGATGCCCGGCCTGGTCGCGCAGAAGGCGGGCTCCATCGCGGACGACCCGCTGCGGCTGCTCAACGAGAACGGTTACACCGGCGTCGTCGCGACCAACTGCGACCAGACCTACGACCGCTACGTGCGGGTCGGCGAGCGGCTGCGTTCGACCATGCGGTTCGGCGGCGTCACCGGGCCGAAGCGGACGGCCATGGGCGAGGGCTACTTCGTGACGTGGTTCCAGTCCTGGTACGACGAGGACGACCGGCGCGTGGCCGAGATGCTGTTCCGGGTGCTGAAGTTCAAGCCGAAGCAGCGCGGCGGGACGAAGCGGCCGGACGCGAAGCCCGGCAGGTACCCGCTGCGGCCCACGATCGGCCCGGACACCCGGTACTTCTGGGACGGCGTGAACGAGGGCGAGCTGCGCATCCAGAGCTGCGCCGACTGCGGGACGCTCCGGCATCCGCCCGGCCCGATGTGCCCGCGGTGCCACTCCACGAACCGGACGTTCCGGAAGGCGAGCGGACGCGGCATCGTGCACAGCTTCGTCGTCCACCACCATCCGCCGGTCCCCGGCCGCACGCCGCCCTACGCGGTCGCGGTCGTCGAGTTGGAGGAGGGCGTCCGGATCCTCGGGGACGTGGTCGGCTGCGAGCCGTCCGAGGTCGAGGTGGACATGCCCGTCCGCGTCGTCTTCCAGCGCATGGACGACGAACTCGTCCTCCCGAGCTGGACCCCGGCGGACGCGCCCGACCCCGGCGGACCGGAGGAGCCGGCGGACGAGCCGGACGGCGCGCTGCGCGTCGACCTGACCCCGACGTTCGTCATCGCGACCGCGCTCGCGACGCGCGACTTCACGCCCGTCCACCACGACACCGAGCTGGCCCGCGCCCAGGGCTCGAAGGACATCTTCGTCAACATCCTGACGTCGATCGGGCTCGTCCAGCGGTATGCGCTGGAGACCGTCCCGGGCGGGGAGCTGGAGAGCATCCAGGTGAGGCTCGGCGTCCCGGCCTACGCGGGTGACGCGCTCACGCTCACCGGCGAGCGCGCCGGCGACCGGACGCTCAGAGTGCGCGGCGCGGTGAGCCTCGGCGACCACCTGACCGCGACCGTCACGTTCAAGGAGGGGGCCGCGTGGTGAGCCTGTCCGGGAAGGCGGCGATCGCGGGGATCGGCGCGACCGAGTTCTCCAAGGACTCGGGCCGTTCGGAGCTGCGGCTGGCCGCCGAGGCGTGCCTCGCCGCGATCACCGACGCGGGCCTGACCCCCGCCGACGTGGACGGCCTGGTCACCTTCACCGCCGACGCCAGCGCGGAGATCGCGGTCCAGCGCGAGCTCGGCATCCCGTCCCTGGGGTTCTTCTCCCGCGTGGACTACGGCGGCGGCGCGGCCTGCGGCACGGTCGCGCACGCCGCGATGGCCGTCGCGACCGGGCAGGCGGACACCGTGGTCTGCTACCGGGCGTTCAACGAGCGGTCCGGGCACCGGTTCGGGCAGGCGAACAAGGCCGGCGGGACCGGCTCGCAGGCGATGGAGTTCTCCTGGCACCTGCCGTTCGGGTTCGCGACCCCGGCCGCGTGGGTCGCCATGCAGGCCCGCCGCTACATGCACGAGTACGGCGCGACCAGCGAGGACTTCGGCCGCGTCGCCGTCGCCATGCGCAGGCACGCCGCGACGAACCCCAAGGCGTGGTTCCACGGGCGTCCGATCACGCTGGAGGAGCACCAGGCGTCCCGGTGGATCGTCGAGCCCCTGCACCTGCTCGACTGCTGCCAGGAGTCCGACGGCGGCCAGGCGATCGTCGTGACCAGCGCCGAACGCGCCCGCGACCTGCCGCACCGTCCCGTCCTGATCGCGGGCGCGGCGCAGGGCACCGGGCCCGACCAGATGATGATGTTCTCCTACTACAGCGGCGACATGGCGACCCTGCCCGCGATGGGCCGGGTCGGCGAGCGGCTGTGGCGGCAGGCGGGACTCGGACCGGACGACGTCGACACCGCGATCCTGTACGACCACTTCACCCCGTTCGTCCTGATCCAGCTGGAGGAGCTGGGGTTCTGCGGACGCGGTGAGGCCAAGGACTTCCTCAAGGACGGCGGCATCGAACTCGGCGGGCGCCTGCCGGTGAACCCGCACGGCGGCCAGCTCGGCGAGGCGTACATCCACGGGATGAACGGCATCGCCGAGGGCGTCCGGCAGCTTCGCGGCACCTCTGCCAACCAGGTCCCGGACGCGACGAACGTGCTGGTCACGGCCGGGACCGGCGTCCCCACGAGCGGCCTGGTCCTCACCGTGGGCTGAGCCCCCGGGCCTTCAGGCCGGGGCGCGCGCTCAGCGGGCGGAGAGCCCCTCGACGATCGCGCGCGGCAGGAAGTCGGACTCGACCCGCACCGGGACGCCCCGGTCGTGCGCGAGGCAGGCGAGGCCGAGCGCGTCGAAGTTGATCTGCCCGTCCGGGTCGCCGATGCGGTCGCCCGCGCTGTAGAAGTCGGTGAAGAGCCCGAGCGCCTCGGCGAGGACGGTGTTGAACCCGTCCGCGTCGTTGTCGAGGATGCGGTCGAGCAGGCGGAGCCGGGGGTTCGACAGGCACTCCCACCAGTCGTCGCCGGACGTCTTCGCCAGTGCCCTCCGCATGTGCGGACGGGGGTCCTCGCCCCGCAGGAGGGCGTGGCAAGCGCGCGCGTACGCGGTCGTCTCCGAGACCGTCGCGCGCAGGTCGCCGGTGTCGAAGGCGGCCAGGATCGCGGCGTCGGCCTGCGACCGGACGGTCCAGGCGAGCGCGACCGCCCGCGCGTAGTTCCAGTCGCTCGCGTCGCTGATGGGCCCGGACGCGGGCAGTTCCCCGGTGCGTCCGGCGAGCGTGACCGCGATCGGCGTGCCCTGCGGCACCGACGCCAGCCGGAACGCCGCCGCGTGCGCCTCACTCGCCAGGGCCAGCCCCGCCGCGTACGCGGGGTCCTCGGCGCGCGGGTCGATCACCGAGCGGAACGTGAGCGCCATCAGCTCCCCGCTCCCGACGTGGTGCATGGCGCTGAACCGGTACTGGACCAGGACGGACGGGCTGAACGCGTGCTCCACCTGGTCCCGGTCGATCGCGTCGCGGTTCGCCAGCCACTTCGCGGCGCGGTCGGCGTCGAAGTCGGGACGCGCGATCGGGCCGTCCGCGCCGGGCTTCCTGGGCCCCGCGCCCGTGACCAGCCGGACGGGCAGGTAGCCGGACTCGACCTCGACCGGCAGACCGGCCTCGTGCGCGAGCGCGGCCAGCGCCACCGGACCCCAGGCGATCAGGTCGCGCGGCCGCTGCCCGGCCAGCTCGCGGTGCCGCTCCAGCGCCGTGACGAGGGCGGCGTTGAACGCGGCGGCGTCGCCTCCGGCGATCGCGCGCAGCATGGCGCCCTCGGGGGTGTCGGGGTAGTCCTCGGCGGGGCCGCCGTCCCAGAAGACGCGGAGGGCCCGCATGAAGGGGATCTCGTCCTGCTTCTCGGGGAGGGACTCGAGCAGCTCGGACAGCGAGCCGAGGAGGCGGTGGTCGCCGGCGGCGCGCGCGGTCCGGAAGGCCTGGACCCAGTCGACCGCGCCCAGCGTCTCGTCGTACTCCTGCGCGGAGCCGAACCCGACGCCGAGGTACTCGACCCAGCCGCGGACCTGGCCGCCGACCGGGACCGTCAGGGCGCGCGCGTAGTCCCGGTACAGCTCGGCGGCCGAGGTCAGCGCGAGCCAGGTCTCGCGGGTCTCCACACGCGGGTCGAGCTCGGCCGTGCGGGCGGCCGCGTAGTCGAGCAGCAGGTCGCCGAGCATCTCGATGCTCGGGGCGCCCCCGTACTGGGCCAGTTCGGTGTCCCGGTCGAGCTGGTCCGGGACGGCCGCCAAGGCGGACGAGACGGCTGCTTCGGAAATGTCATGACGATCAACGCGCATGGGCGGTGATCGTAGCGAGCCCCGGTGACACCGGCCCGCCGATCGGCCGTTCCGCGACCGGCACGGCCGGTCGGGGACGCGGCTCAGTAGTCCTTGAAGCCCTTCTCCAGGACCTCGAACGCGGCGTCCACGACCTCGGCGAACGAGCCGAACCCGCCGAGGCCCGTGCGGTAGGCGTCGGCGGCGACCATGAACGCGGTCGAGGCCATCGCCGCGAACATCCGGGGCCGCAGGTCGGTCTCGGGGTCGGCGCCCATCCGGACGGCGATCGCGCGGGTCATCTCGTCGTTCTTGCGGCGCGTGCGCTCCATGCTGCTCGCCCGCAGCCCGGGGCTCTCCTCGGTGAGCCGCATCAGGCAGTCGAACCGGGACATGCGCTCGTCGGTCGCGCCCTCGGCGTCCAGGGCCTCGGTCAGCAGCGCCCCGGCCGCCCGCAGCGCGGTCAGCACCGACTCCTCCGGGGGGCGCGCCGCGAACGCGTCGAGCATGGCGTAGAACTGCGCCTCCTGCGAGGTCAGCGCCACGTCCTCCTTGGACGCGAAGTAGCGGAAGAAGGTGCGCGCCGACACGTCCACGGCGTCGGCGATCTCCTCGACGGTGGTGGCCTCGTAGCCCTTCTCGGAGAACAGCCGGAACGCGGCGTCCAGGAGTGCCTCGCGGGTCGCCTGCTTCTTGCGTTCGCGCCGACCCGGAGGCGGGGTGGGGTCGGTCTCGGGAGCGGGCGCGGTCATGCCCGGATTGTAGCGGGCCGTCCACCCTCCGTCCAGGATTATGTCATCGTGTGTCTTACGTCATGAACTGAACAATGGCGGTTGACGACATGTGTCATGCCATGACACTTTGAGGCCACCAACCTCCGTCACCAAGGACACGCCATGGCACAGACATCGAGCGCCGAGATCCTCCGACCACCCACCGAGGCGCCCGCGCGGGCCCGGCCCGGCCACGGCCACCCCTGGCTCACCCTGGTCGCGGTCGCGCTCGGCGTGATGATGGTCGGCCTGGACGCCACCGTCGTCTCGGTCGCCAACCCGGCCATCGCCCGCGACCTGCACGCCTCGCTGTCCGGCCTGCAGTGGGTCACCAACGCCTACCTGCTCGCGCTCGCCGTCTCGCTGATCCCGGCCGGGAAGATCGCCGACCGGTTCGGCCGCAAGCGCACCTTCCTCGCCGGGGTCGTCGGGTTCGCCGTCGCCTCGCTCGCCATCGGGCTGTCCGGCGGGCTCGGCATGGTCGTCTTCTGGCGCGTCGTGCAGGGGTTCGCGGGGGCGCTCCTGCAGCCGGCCAGCCTCGCCCTGCTGCGCAACACCTTCCCGGCCGAGCGGCTGAACGCCGCGATCGGCATCTGGGGCTCCACGGTCGGCATCTCCATCGCGGGCGGCCCGATCGTCGGCGGCCTGCTGGTCGAGCACGTCAACTGGGAGTCGGTGTTCTTCCTCAACGCCCCGCTCGGCGTGATCGCGCTGCTGACCGGCCTCTGGGTGATCCGCGAGTCCAAGGACGAGGAGGCCGCCGGATCGTTCGACCTGCCCGGCGTCGCGCTGCTCAGCGCGTCCCTGTTCTTCCTGGTCTGGGGCCTGATCAAGGCCGGTGAGCACGGCTTCGGGCACACCACCCCGCTGGCCTCGTTCGCCGCCGCGGTCGTCCTGGGCGCCGGGTTCGTGGTCAACGAGCTGCGCGCCGAGCACCCGCTGCTGCCGCTCTCGCTGTTCCGCTCGGTGTCGCTGTCGGCCGCGACCGGGCTGATCGTGCTCGGCTTCTTCGCGATGTTCGGCACGATCTTCTTCATCACCCTCTACATGCAGGCCGTGCACGGCATGTCCCCGGTCCAGTCCGGCGTCCGGATGCTGCCGATGACCGGCATCTTCATCGTCGCCTCGCCCATCGCCGGGTTCCTGACCAGCCGGTTCGGCCCGCGGGTGCCGCTGGCGCTCGGCATGGCGTTCACCGCCGCCGCGATGTTCGGCCTCTCCCGGATCGGGGTGGACGCCCCCTACAACCAGATCTGGCCGTGGTTCGTGCTGGTCGGGCTCGCGTTCGGCATGGTGATCGTCGCCGGGACCGAGGCCATCGTCGGGAACGCGCCCGCGCACCTGGCCGGCGTCGCGGGCGGGCTCCAGCAGACCGCCTCGCAGATCGGCGGCGTGCTCGGCACCTCGGTGCTCGGCGTGCTGCTGTCCAC
>NZ_JBFAOF010000256.1:0-8313 GCF_040675125.1 Spirillospora sp. NPDC049652
CGCACGACGCGGTGCCGACCTCGGCGGGCCTGGCGGCGGCGGACCCGCTGGCGGCGCGGTCGCCGGACCCGTCGGTGCTGGCCGCGCGGTTGTCGGCGGTGCTGAACCAGCCCGGCCCCAAGATCAGCGCCGTGGTGATCGACGCGGCGACGCGGCAGCCGCTGTTCGCCCAGCACGCCGAGCAGGCGGCCACGCCGGCGTCCACGACGAAGCTCGCCACGTCCGTCGCCGCCCTCGCCGCGCTGGGGCCCCAGCACCGGATCACCACCAAGACGGTCCGTTCCGCCGACGGCGGAGTGGTTCTCGTGGGCGGTGGCGACACGACGCTGACGGCGCAGCCTCCGAAGCCGGGGTCGGGTCGTCCCGCCTATGCGTCGCTGGTGGATCTGGCGAGGCAGACGGCGGGCGCCCTCACGCGTGCGGGGGTGCGGCAGGTCCGGGTCGACTATGACGTGTCCGCGTATCAGGGCCCGCGCACCGCGCCTGGTTGGAAGAGCAACTATCTCCCGGACGGTGAAGTGGCCCCCCTGACGGCCCTCACGGTCGACGAGGGACGCGTCGGCGTACCCGGCTCACACGCGCAGGCGCGCGTCCAGAACCCACCCGCCGCCGCCGTTCAGACGTTCGCGAGGCTGCTGAAGCGTTTCGGGGTCTCGGCCAAGGCTGGACGGCGCGGTACGGCCCCCGCGGGTGCCGAACGGCTCGGGGCGGTGCAGTCGCCTCCGATCTCGGCGCTCATCGAGCACGCCATGACCGAGAGCGACAACGACGTGGCCGAGGCCATGGCGCGGCAGGTCGCCATCAAGAAGGGCCTGCCGGCCTCGTTCGAGGGCGCGGGGCGTGCCGTCCGCGAGACCCTGGCAGGCCTCGGCATCACCGACGGGGTGAACGTTTCGGACGGCAGCGGCCTGTCGACCCGCAACCGCATCACGCCCCTCGCGCTCGCGCGTATAGCGGCGCTGGCGGCGTCCCCGCAGCGGCCCGACCTGCGCGCGGCCATCACTGGCATGCCGGTCGCCGGGTTCACCGGAACGCTCGGCCCGCCCCGCTACACCACTCCCGGCAGCCTCGGAGGCGCGGGCGTGATCAGGGCCAAGACCGGCACCCTGTCCGGCGTCAACACCCTCGCGGGGCTCGCCACCGATGCCGACGGACGCCTGCTGGCTTTCGCCTTCATGGCCGGGGACGGCAAGACCTCCGTGGATCCGGGCAAGCTCGACCAACTCGCCACCGTGCTCGCCGGCTGCGGCTGCTGAACCCCCTTGCGCACGGGCGTTCCCGGGCGCCGTCCACACTCTCCGCCCACGCGCTTACGCGTTCACTCCGTGGGGAGATAAACCGGAACGGCCGTTCGTTGAACGGGCGTGCAGGGCGCTCCGGCGCCGGAGCGCGAACGTACGGTGGGTGGACATGAGCGCCTCAATGATTGACTGGAACGTCGCGGTGCAGACCGGGACCCGGCTCGTCCGGCCCGGCCCCCAGGTGGAGCCCGCCGAGGCCCGCGAGGTGGTGGCGCAGCTGCGGGAGCTGTCCCGCGTGGCCCACGGGCACGTGCGGGACTTCACCGGACTCGCGATCGAGGCCGACCCCGCCCCCGCGACGGTCGTCGACCGCCCGGGATGGATCAGGGCGAACGTGGACGGGTTCCGGGTCGTCCTGGAGCCGCTGATGGAGCGCATGGCCGAGAAGCGCGGCCCTGGTCTGCTCGGCAGCGGCGCGGGCGGCACGGTCGTGCAGGCCGTCGGCTCGCGCGTCACGGGGATGCAGGTCGGCGCGATCCTGGCGTACATGGCGGGACGGGTGCTCGGGCAGTACGAGTTGTTCCTCCCGCCGGACCCGTCCGGAGCGGCGCCCGCCGGACGGCTCACCCTGGTCGCGCCCAACATCGTCGCCGTCGAGCAGGAGCTCGACGTGGACACGCGGGACTTCCGCCTGTGGGTCTGCCTGCACGAGGAGACGCACCGCGCCCAGTTCACCGGCGTTCCCTGGCTGCGCTCCTACGTGCAGGACCAGATGACCGAGTTCCTGCTGGCGTCCGACCTCGACCCGGGAGCGATGCTGGACCGCCTGCGCGACGCCGCCGAAGCGGTGGCGGACGCGGTGCGCGGCGGCGAGGGCAACCTCATCGACGCGATCCAGACGCCCGCGCAGCGCGAGATCCTCGACCGCCTCACGGCCGTGATGACGCTGGTCGAGGGGCACGGCGACTACGTGATGGACGCGGTCGGGCCCGAGGTGGTGCCGTCCGTGCGGCAGATCCGCGACCGGTTCCAGGGACGGCGCGAAGGCGGTTCGCGGATCGACCGGACGATCCGGCGGCTGCTCGGCATCGAGCTGAAGATGAAGCAGTACGCGGAGGGTTCGCGGTTCGTCCGCCGGGTGGTGACCGAGGTGGGGATGGACCAGTTCAACCGGGTCTGGGACTCGCCCGCGACGCTCCCGACGCACGCCGAGATCAAGGAGCCGTCGCTGTGGATGCGGCGCGTGCTCGACCCGCCCGCGCTGGGCACGCCCCCGCCCGAGGCGAACGAGGCGAACGAGGCGAACGGGGCCTGACCGCGCCGCTTCGGCTTCCCCGGCCGCCTCCGCGGCACGGAAACGTCGGAGGTCCGTGGTACTGGTTGGCGCATGGGGCCTGATCCGGCGGTAGCGGCGGTGCGGCTGGCGGTGCGGCGCGCACTCGCCGGCCTGCCGCCTGGTGCGATGACACTGGTCGCGTGCAGTGGCGGGGCCGACTCGCTGGCGCTCGCCGCCGCGCTCGCCTTCGAGGCGCCGCGGTCGGGCCGTCCCGCGGGCGGCGTGACGATCGACCACGGGCTGCAGGACGGTTCGGCCGAGCATGCCGAGCGGGTCGTCCGGGCCATGGCCGCGCTGGGGCTCGACCCGGCGGGCGCGGTGGCGGTGACGGTCGGCACCGAGGGCGGCCCGGAGAACGCGGCGCGGAACGCCCGGTATGAGGCACTTGATCGGACGGCACGTCGGCTGCGGGCGGGCGCCGTGTTCCTGGGGCACACGCGTGACGACCAGGCCGAGACGGTCCTGCTGGGGCTCGCACGCGGTTCCGGGGCGCGTTCCCTGGCCGGGATGCCGTCGTCGTTCGTGCGAAAACACGTGGCGTCCCAACGCGCGCAGGCGGGTCGCATGCCGGGCGCCGACTCTCCGGGCGACGGCGTGGTGCCCTCTCCGGCGCAGGGTGATCGTGAGTCGGGTGGACGCGCGCCGGACGATCACGAACAGTGTGAGGTTCGTTACGAGCGGCCACTGCTCGGCCTGGACCGTGCCACCACGCGTCGGGCGTGCGAGGCCCTCGGCCTGGAGCCCTGGGACGATCCGCACAACGACGACCCGTCCTACGCGCGGGTGCGCGTCCGGCATGAGGCGCTGCCCGCGCTCGAGAAGAGCCTGGGGCCCGGTATCGCCGAAGCCCTCGCGCGCACGGCCCGGCTCCTCCGCGACGACGCCGACGCTCTGGACGATCTCGCCGCCGAGGCCGCCGCGCGCGCCCGCGACCCCGAGCAGGACGGGCTTTCCGTCACGACGATCGAGGGCCTTCCGCGGGCGGTCCGCACGCGCGTCCTGCGGACGGCGGCGATCGAGGCGGGCAGCCCAGCGGGTACGCTCGCGGCCGTCCACGTCGACGACGTGGACCGGCTGGTCACGGGCTGGCGCGGGCAGCGGCACGTCGATCTCCCCGGGGGGATCCGGGCGTACCGGCGGTGTGGCAGGCTGCTGTTCGGCCGGGAGAGTGACGCCGCGCCGAGTGCGTGCCCGCCGTCGTGCACGCACGGACCGTCTCGATGAGGGTGGGGTAGTGGACGAGAAGGACCTGGGCGCCGACCTTTCCAAGGTGCTGATCCCGGAGGACGTCCTCCAGGCCAAGGTCAGGGAGCTGGCCGCGCAGATCGACGCCGACTACGCGGGCAAGGACCTGCTGCTCGTCGGCGTGCTCAAGGGCGCCGTCATGATCATGGCCGACCTCGCGCGCGCCCTGCACTCGCCCGCGTCGATGGACTGGATGGCGGTCTCGTCCTACGGGTCGGGCACCAAGTCGTCCGGCGTGGTGCGCATCCTGAAGGACCTCGACACCGACATCCTCGACCGGCACGTGCTGATCGTCGAGGACATCATCGACTCCGGGCTGACGCTGTCCTGGCTGATCAGCAACCTGCGCTCGCGCGGGCCGGCGTCGCTGGAGATCTGCGCGCTGCTGCGCAAGCCGGAGGCGGTGCGCACCGAGATCGACTGCCGCTACCTCGGGTTCGACATCCCGAACGAGTTCGTGGTCGGCTACGGCCTGGACTATGCGGAGAAGTACCGCAACCTGCCGTTCGTCGGGACGCTGGCTCCGCACGTCTACGGCGGGACCGGCGGCTGACCCGCCGAACCGGCGGTCTGGAACAACGGGCCCCTGTGGGACGTTGCAGACTTTGTTGACGGGTATACCGAACGGATCAGGGGATCGGCGCTGGCTGCATCCCCTGTGTTCCGCGGTGTACCGTCAGTGTCCCGAGCCTTCGGGCGTGGGAGTGTGAGGGTGACCGCACCGGCGGGTTTCGCTACCGGCGAGGGCCTGCCCGGCTCGGAGCCGGTTCGCGAGGGCGCCCGTCCCCGCGGGGACGGGCGAGGATCGCAATGTCAGGAGGGACGGGGCCCGGAGGGGTTACCGGATAAATGGACGTGAAGCGCTATTTTCGCGGGCCGCTGCTGTGGATTCTGCTGTTCTGCCTCTTGGTCGCCCTGGTCATGTGGGGCGTCAACCCCGGCCGCTCGTTCGAGAAGGTCGACACCTCCAAGGTGGTCCAGGAGATCAACGCGGGGCAGGTGAAGTCCGCCAAGATCATTGACAAGGACCAGCGGATCGAGGTCACCCTCAAGGACGGTGACAAGCGGCAGCAGGCCTCCTGGGTGGACGGCCAGGGCCTGCAGCTGCAGAACATGCTCCAGAAGCAGGTCGACTCCGGGTCGCTGACCGGCGGCTACACCGTCGACGTCCCCAAGCAGAGCTTCATCCTGAACCTGCTGTTCAGCCTGCTGCCCATCGTGGTCATCGTGCTGATCTTCCTGTTCATCATGAACCAGATGCAGGGCGGCGGCAGCCGGGTGATGAACTTCGGCAAGTCCAAGGCGAAGCTGATCACCAAGGACACGCCGAAGACCACGTTCTCGGACGTCGCCGGGGCCGACGAGGCCCTGGAGGAGCTCACCGAGATCAAGGACTTCCTGCAGAACCCGGCCAAGTTCCAGGCCATCGGCGCCAAGATCCCGAAGGGCGTGCTGCTGTTCGGCCCGCCCGGCACCGGCAAGACGCTGCTCGCGCGCGCCGTCGCGGGCGAGGCGGGCGTGCCGTTCTACTCGATCTCCGGCTCCGACTTCGTCGAGATGTTCGTCGGCGTCGGCGCCTCCCGGGTGCGCGACCTGTTCGAGCAGGCGAAGGCCAACGCCCCGTCGATCATCTTCATCGACGAGATCGACGCCGTCGGCCGGCACCGCGGCGCGGGCCTCGGCGGCGGCCACGACGAGCGCGAGCAGACACTGAACCAGCTGCTCGTCGAGATGGACGGCTTCGACGTCAAGGGCGGTGTCATCCTGATCGCCGCCACCAACCGGCCGGACATCCTCGACCCGGCGCTGCTGCGCCCGGGCCGGTTCGACCGGCAGGTCACCGTCGACCGCCCCGACCTGGAGGGCCGCAAGGGCATCCTGCGGGTGCACGGGCGCGGCAAGCCGTTCGCGCCGGACGTCGACCTCGACGTCATCGCCCGCCGCACCCCCGGCTTCACCGGCGCCGACCTGGCCAACGTCATCAACGAGGCGGCGCTGCTCACCGCGCGCTTCGACCGCAAGCTGATCGACATGGAGACCCTCGAGGAGTCGATCGACCGCGTGATGGCCGGGCCGGAGCGCAAGACCCGGGTCATGTCGGAGAAGGAGAAGAAGGTCATCGCCTACCACGAGGGCGGTCACGCGCTCGTGGCGCACGCGCTGCCGAACGCCGACCCCGTGCACAAGGTGACGATCCTGCCGCGCGGCCGGGCCCTCGGCTACACGATGACCCTGCCGATGGAGGACAAGTTCCTCAGCACCCGGTCGGAGATGAACGACCAGCTGGCGATGCTGCTGGGCGGCCGGACGGCCGAGGAGCTGGTGTTCCACGAGCCGACCACCGGCGCGGCCAACGACATCGAGAAGGCCACCTCGATCGCGCGCAACATGGTGACCGAGTACGGCATGAGCGAGCGCCTCGGCGCCCGCAAGTTCGGCACCGGGCAGGGCGAGGTCTTCCTCGGCCGCGACGTCGGCCACGAGCGCGACTACTCCGAGGACATCGCCTCCGCGATCGACGACGAGGTGCGCCGGTACATCGAGACCGCGCACGACACCGCCTGGGAGATCCTGGTCGAGTACCGGGACGTCCTGGACGACCTGGTCGTCAACCTCATGGAGAAGGAGACCCTCTCCAAGGAGGAGGTGCTGCGCATCTTCGCCCCGATCCAGAAGCGGCCGCACCAGAACTCCTACACCGGCTACGGCAAGCGGCTCCCGTCGGACCGCCCGCCCGTGCTGACGCCCAAGGAGCTCGCGCTCATGGGCCCGCAGGACGTGCCGTCCGACCTGGTGCAGAACAACGGGCAGAGCGGCGGGGCGTCCGACACGGTCGCGCAGCCGTCCGACCCGAACCAGGGTGAGAGCTGATCCTGTTGTCCGATGAGCAGTTCCCGGCCGGGCTCTCCTCCAACGGCGACGCCGCGTCGCCGCTGGAGGAGGGGCTGGCCGACCGCGCGACCGACTTCGACAACGCCCGCATCGAGCGGGCCGTCCGCGAGATCCTGTTCGCGATCGGGGAGGACCCCGACCGCGACGGCCTGCGCGACACCCCGGCCCGCGTGGCGCGCGCGTACGCCGAGCAGTTCGCGGGTCTCCGGCAGAAGCCCGAGGACGCGCTGAACCGGATCTTCGAGGCCGACCACGACGAGATGGTCCTGGTCAAGGACATCGAGGTCTACTCGACGTGCGAGCACCACCTGGTGCCGTTCCACGGCCTGGCGCACGTGGGGTACACGCCGAACAAGTCAGGCCAGATCACCGGGCTGTCGAAGCTCGCGCGGCTGGTGGACGTGTACGCCCGGCGCCCGCAGGTGCAGGAGCGGCTGACCAGCCAGGTCGCGGACGCGATCATGGAGATCCTGGAGCCGCGCGGGGTGATCGTGGTGATCGAGGCCGAGCACCTGTGCATGACCATGCGCGGTGTCCGCAAGCCCGGCGCCAAGACGGTCACCTCGGCCGTGCGCGGCGACTTCCGCGAGTACGCGCAGACCCGCGCCGAGGCGATGAGCCTCATCCTCGGCCGTCCCTCCTGACCTCCCTTCCGGATCCCGGCCGGCCGTGCTCGGTGTTCCGGGGGATTCGGCTGAGGCTGAGGGTGGTCGGCCCGGTCTGAGCGGGGGTTCCGGCTCAGGCCGGACGGGATTGGATCATGGCGTTGAGCGCCCGGTTTCCCTTACGGAGACCGGGCGCTTTCGCGTTATCCACAGGCTGGGGCGCGGGTCGGGGAGTGTCCGGAGGAGGGCATAGGGTTGGGGACATGACCAGTTCCGTCGTTCCGGGGCTGCCCGAGCCAGGGCGATGCCTCGTCATGGGCGTGGTCAACGTCACGCCCGACTCGTTCTCCGACGGCGGTGACTGGTTCGACGCCGACAAGGCGATCCGGCATGGGCTCGACCTGGTCGCCGAGGGCGCGGACGTGGTGGACGTCGGCGGCGAGTCCACGCGGCCGGGCGCGCAGCGCGTCTCGCGCGCCGAGGAGCTGCGCCGGGTCGTCCCGGTGATCACGGCTCTGGCCGAGGCCGGTGTCCCGGTCAGTGTCGACACCATGCGCGCCGAGGTCGCCGAGGCCGCGGTCGAGGCGGGGGCGCGGCTGGTCAACGACGTGAGCGGCGGGCTCGCCGACCCGGCGATGACCCGGCTGGTCGCGCAGGCGCGGGTGCCGTACGTGGTGATGCACTGGCGCGGCCACAGCACCGACATGAACGAGCGCGCCGTCTACGGCGACGTGGTGGCCGAGGTCCGCGAGGAACTGCTGCGCCGGGTCGACGCGGTCCTCTCCGAGGGCGTCGACCCCTCCATGGTCGTCCTCGATCCCGGGCTGGGGTTCGCCAAGAACGCCGAGCACGACTGGGCGCTGCTCGCGAACATGGACGCGCTGGTCGGCCTCGGGTACCCCGTGCTGTTCGGGGCGTCCCGCAAACGCTTCGTGGGCCGGGCCCTCGCCGCGCCCGACGGCACTCCGCGTCCCGTCCGCGAGCGCGCCGAACG
>NZ_JBFAOF010000257.1:0-8299 GCF_040675125.1 Spirillospora sp. NPDC049652
GATCAGCGACGTCCGGCCGCAGCCGCTCGGGCCGCGCAGCACGGTGACGGGACGGTGCGTCCAGAGGTCGGCGAGAGCGCGCGCCTCCTTGGCGCGGCCGAAGAACCGGTGCCGCTCGTCCTCGCCGAACGGCCGACACCCCGGGTAGGGGTTCGACTCGGGACGGTCCGGGTCGGGACGGTCCGGGTCAGGACGGGGCGCGAACTGCTCCACGTCGCCCACTCCCTCACCCGTCGTCGATCGGGCTGCTTGGTGCTGGGTCCCACCCGCGGATCTCAGCCGAGCTCCGCGTCACCGATGTAGGAGCCGAACCCGGCGCACACGGTCGTCGACCTGCGCTCAGGGGCGAACACCGCCTCGATCTCGCTGGCGAGCACGGTGCCGCCCACTCGGCTCAGCTCCTCGAGAGAAGCCCCGGACAGGTCCGGGAGGTCACTGCGGAAATCCAGCTCGTCGCGCATAGGAGCTCCTCGTTTCCGGCGGTCGGGGCCCAACTGTGATTGTGCATGTTCCCTTTCCGGTCCGGGAGAACCTGGCCACATCGCGCCATTGTCCTGCCCCGCATTGCCAGCTCAGATGATGCGGGAGACCATACGCCTCCGCATCCGCCCGGCAAGTCGCCTCGAACGTGGAATTCTCCCATGGCCTGGGCAAGTCCAGCGTCATAGGATGCAGAACACGATCAATCTTGCGACCACGCGCGGAGGCGAGTCACGTGACGGATTCAGCCGAGATCGCCACGGTGCCCGCAGGTATCCCACGCATCTGGGGCACCAAGATTCCCGCGCGCAACCACAATTTCACCGGGCGCGAGGATCTTCTGTCCGCCCTCCGAAAGGGAATCAGAAGCAGCGTCGCCGCGGCAGTCGTCCCGTACGCCCTGCACGGAATGGCCGGCGTGGGAAAAACGCAGCTCGCGATCGAGTACGCGCACCGCTTCCGCTCGGAATACCAGCTCGTCTGGTGGATTCCGTCCGCACAGGAGAGCCTGGTGCGGTCCTCGCTCGCCGGGCTCGCGCCCCGCCTGGACCTCCCGCCCGCCAGCAAGATCGGTGTGGAGGAGGCCGCCAATCTGGTCCGCCAGGCCCTTGAGCGCGGGGAACCCTACGGTCGCTGGCTCTTGATCTTCGACAACGCCGACGAACCGGAGGACATCAACGCGTTCGTCCCGCAGGGCCCTGGCGACGTCCTGATCACCTCCCGCAACCCCAACTGGAAGGGGCGCGGACGCGTCGCCACCGTCGAGGTGGACGTGTTCCCCCGGGGTGAGAGTGTCGAGTTCCTCTCCAAACGCCTCCCCGGCGCGCTCTTGGAGAAGGACGCCGGCCGCCTCGCCGAGGAGCTCGGCGACCTGCCTCTCGCCTTGGAGCAGGCCGCGTCACTGCTCCAGGAGTCGGCCATGTCGGTGCAGGACTACCTGGCCCTGCTCCGTGACCGCATCAGCGACCTGCTGCTGGAGGGGGAGGCGAGCGAGTACCCGCGTCCGATGACGGCCGCGTGGCGTCTCGCTGTGGAGGAACTGGAACGGAACTACCCGAACGCGGTGCCGCTGCTGCGCTGCTGTGCCTTCTTCGGTCCCGAACCGTTCCCGCGGGACGTGTTCCGGAGGTCCACCGAGGGCGTGTCGCCGCAGCTGGCCGCGATCCTGGGAGACACCATCGAGACGAGTCGCGCCGTGGCCGGTCTGCGTCGGTACGCGCTGGTGCGGGTCGAGATCGAGGGCGACAATCGCACGATCCAGATGCACCGGCTGATCCAGGGCCTGGTCCGTAGCGCGCTCTCGGCCGAGGACAGGAAGCGCTGCCTCTCGGACGTCCATCTCCTGCTCGCGGAGGCGACCCCCAGAGACCCCGATCTACCGGAGTCCTGGCGGGACTTCAGCGCCCTCTACGCCCACGTCGACCCGACGGGTGCCATCGACAGCACCGAGCCGAAGGTCCGGGCGATGGTGTTGTCATTCGTCCGGTACCTGTACAGGTCGAGTGACCAGTCGGGCGGTGCGGGTTTCTCGAAACGCGTCCAGGACCACTGGAGCCGGATCTCGCCGCCGGACGACCTCAATGTGCTGCGGGCCCGTCGCCTGCGCGCCATCCTGCTCCGAGAGCGCGGCCAGTACAGCGAGGCGTACGAGGTCAATCAGGAGACGCTGCGCACGATGCGCGCCAGCGAGCGGCAGGACGACGAGTTCCGCGACCTCCTGCTCGCCGTGATCGACAGCAGCGGAGCCGACCTGCGCGCCCGCGGCGACTTCCGGCAGAGCCGGGAGCAGGACGAGTACTCCCTGCGCGAGCACGAGAGCTTCTTCGGGACGGAGCACGCCCGGACGATCCGCCCCATGAACAACCTGGCCCTCGACTACGGCCTCGTCAGCGACTACGTCCGGGCGCGCAACCTCCAGGAGCGCTGTTTCCGGCTGACCTCGGCCCGGCCGCGCCCGGAGGGAGTGACCGCCTTCGACGAAGCACTCCACCTGAACGGACTGGCCCGGGCCGTCCGGCTGCTGGGCGATTTCCGGGACGCCATGGATTTCGGCGAGGACGCCCTCGCACTCGCGACGGAGCAGCTCGGGCTGGACCACGCGGTGACGGTCCGGGCGTCCACCGACCTGGCGATCGCCAGGCGGCGCGCCGGGCGTTACCAGGAGGCGCTGGAACTCGCCGAGGAGACCTACGACCGGTGTCTGCGGACATTCGGTCCGATCCACCCCGACACACTCGCCTCGGCGACCAACCTGGCGAACACCTACCGGACCATGGACAAACAGGACGAGGCCCTGGAACTGGCCAGAACCGTCACCGAGCGCTACCCGGAGATGTTCGGGCCCGGACACCCCTATGTCTTCGCCGTCCAGGGGAACCTCGCGCTGCTGCACCGGGTTCGCGGTGAGACGGCCACGGCCCGCTCGATCAATGAGAAGGCTCTGGAGGGCCTGGAAGGGCGGCTCGGCCGGGACCACCACTACCCGCTGACCGTCGCCACCAACCTGGCCAGCGACCTCGCCGAACTCGGCGACCTCGCTGGCGCGGTCTCGCTCGGCCGGGACACGCTGCGGCGGCTGCGGTCGCTGCTCGGTGCGGACCATCCGATGACGCTGGCCTGCGCGGCGAACCTCTCGGTGGACCTTGAGCGGGAGGGCCGGGAGCGGCTCAGCGACGCCCTCCAGGAGGAGGGCGAGGAGTTGTACGAGGACACCATCCACCGCTACGCGCGGGTCCTCTCCCTCAACCACCCCGACGCGATGGTCGCCGCCGAGCGGCGGCACCTGGACTGCGACTTCGACCCGCCGCCGATCTAGGCGGCGGAGCGCGGCCCCCACGGGAACGTGCACGCAGCCCTTCGGCTACAAGGACGGGTTCGAGTCGCCGTACTGGGCTCGCCAGCGCTCGCGGTGCTGGTTCGCGGCCTGCCGGGCGCGGTCCAGCGCGTCGGACGGGACGGGTTCGCGCCGCCAGGAACGCAGCGTGCGGTCCATCTCCGTCGCGAACCGGATGCCGTCGTCGGTCAGGCCGCCGCTGCGCAGAAGCGTTCTGGTGACCAGTGCCGACGCGTCACGCCAGCGCGCGAACTCGCTGTGCGCCCGGAACGCGGCGTCGCCGTGTTCGTGGTGGCGCTGCCTGCGCCAGAAGCCGGCCACACCGAGATGCGCGTAGGCGCCGGTGAGCAGTCCGGCGGCGGGGCGCGGATCGTCCCGCCAGGGAGCGTAATAGCGGCGGCCGTCATCGGGGCGGACGAACGGTATGGCGTCGTTCAGCGCCCCGAACTTGGCGTGCTGCACCTCGTGAGCGAGTGTCACCGCCATGTCCCGGTCGTCCGGGGGCAGCGACGCGTAGACCGCGCCGAATGCCTCGTGGACGGTGGAACTGCGCATGCCCTGGGGCGGTGCGGAGATCGGGGTGAGGACGCGGAGGGTGCGGGAGGCCTCCTCGGCGATCGTCCAGTGCCACCGCACGAGAAGCCGCCATGCGCCGCGCAGCGTGGTGCGCCACTGCTCGACTTCGCCCGGGGTGAGGCGCGGCATCGGGTCGCCGCCGGCCGCGCGGAGCGGGTCGCAGTCGTCCAGGAGGAGGCGCAGCGCCATGCCGTGGTACTCGGCTTCGAGGGGGCGGAGGCCGTGCCAGCCGGGGCCGTCGCGGTGCGGGTCCTCGGCGGGCAGGACGGTCGTGCCCGCTTCGGACGAGATGGTGGCCGGGGCGTCGGCGGCGGCGTGGACGACGCCGGTCCCGGCGAACGGCGCGGCCATGCCGAGGGACGGCAGGAGCAGGCCGTCCGGGCCGCCGACGACCTCGACCGGGCGCGGGTCGCGGGCGCGGACCGCCGCCGCGGCGGCCAGCGTGGTGATCAGGTCGGTGTCGGCGTCGCCGGCCGCGACCGCGTGGGCCCAGACGCCGACGGACGGATGGTCCAGGACGGCGCGGACCGCTTCCGGCGCGCGGCCCTGGATGTCGGCGAGCAGCGCGTACGCCTGGCGGGCTCGGGCCTCGCGCCCCGGGTCGCGGGACTTGGCGGCCTCGCGCACCCAGCGCAGGAGCAGCAGGCGTTTGGAGCGCTGGACCCGCCACAGCTCGTCCACCGCATAGGCCCCGCCGCCGCCTTGGGCGAGGCCGGCGAACACCTTCTCGGGGATCGACAGGCGTTTCAGCTCCGGCCGCACCGGCTCGCTCTTCCGGACCCGCGTGCGCCCGGCCGGGGCGGTCCCGTCCTTCGCGCGCGCCAGGTCGCGGCTGACGGCGTCGCGGACGTGGCTCACCAGCCGGAACAGGTCACGGCAGTAGACGGACGGGTTCTTGAAGCCGCTGCCCGTCCGGTACCGGTGGACGTACTGGCCGCCGCCGCAGACGCTCCCCACCGGGCAGGCGAGGCAGGTCTCGGAGAGGGCGTCCGCGCCGATCTGGCGGGCGGCGGTCGCGGGCAGGGCGAGCGCGGCGTCGAAGCCGTCCCGGCCGACGTGCAGGCCGGTCGCGGCGGCTCCCTCGTAGGCGGACTTGAGGGTGTCGACCTGCTCGATGGTGCCGTCCGTCTCGACCACGACCATCGCGGCCGGGGAGAGGCCGACCACCTCGCTCGTGGACGGGCGGCCCAGGCTGAGCGCGATGAGCTCGCGGAACAGGCGCACGTGGGTCTCCCGGCGCGGCGCGGCCGTCCAGCGGTCGAAGACGGCGGTGAGCCAGTCGCCGTAGGGGGTGCCGGCGGACGCGGGATCGCGTCCGGGCGGCGGGGTGTCCCAGTTGCCGTGCGGGAGCAGGAAGTCGACGGCGGGCGGACGGAACTCCAGCAGCGCCTCGTAGGTCTCGACGGGCGGGTTCGCGAGGTCGACGGTGGCGAGCAGGCCGGTGAACAGGCGGCGGTACGGGCCGGCGGTGAGCCTGCGGAGCCCGGCGGCCGTCTCCGCGTAGCTGCCGCGGCCGTCGGCGTGCAGCCTGTGCCGGTCGTGGCCGCGCTCGTCGCCGTCGAGGCTGACGCTCACCCGGATGTCCAGCTCGTCGAACAGGCTCAGGAACGGTTCGGCCAGCAGGACGCCGTTGGTCTGGACGCCCGCGTGGACTCGCGCGCGGCCCCCGACCGCCTCCCGGACGGCCGTGACCGCGCGGCGGATCAGCTCCGGTCCGGCCAGGAGCGGTTCGCCGCCGTGCAGGATCACCTCGATGTCGGTCAGACCGTGCTCGCGGACGTGCTCGCCGATCCGCCGCGCGGTGGCGTCCACGACCTCGCCGCTCATCCGCCGGGGCTGCTCCCGCCACCCCTGGTCGGCCATCTCGTAGACGTAGCAGTAGTCACACGCCAGGTTGCAGCGGCTGTGGGCCTTCAGGACGAACTGCCGGAACGGCGTCGGCCGCCAGCCGGACGCCCGAAGCGCCGCGAGGTCCAGCGTTCCGGGCCATTCCCCAGCGCCGGTGCGAGCCGCCACGCAGATCAGCCCCCAGGGTCGTCCGGGCACGGTGCGACCCGCGAAGGCCAGCACCTTTGTTCCGATATGTAAGCATTCTTGGAGATCGACAAACCCGTCCCTCCGGCCACATGCGGGCACCTCGGCCGCGTCGCCGGACAGGGCGGGCTCCGATTCCCTCGCGCGGACCCCCGCCCCGGAACGCTTTCCCCGACCTCGTCCCGAACTGCCGTTGAATGCCTATCGTGAATTAATCTTCGACTGCTCTGATGGATTTGCAGGATGGGTTTCGTCTTTCAGCATCGCCGCCGGAAGTGTTCTCGGGAAGGCGGGGAGATGCTCGACGGGACGGCGAGTCGGACGGCGATGATGGTGGCCGGGGCGCGGGCGGCTCATCTGGTGGCGGACGGGAAGCCGGTGAACCTGCGGGACGACGTCGCCGGGCGGCTGCTCGGAAACGCGGCGGACGGTGGTGGGGTGGCTCGGGGTGAGCGTCTACCTGTCCTGGGAGACGGTTGAGGCTACCGTCCGCGAAATCGCCGGGCTGAGGGCCGAGATGGTCATGGACCACATGGTCCCGCGGGCGATGCGGGACGAGGTCGGGCGCGGCTACGGGGAGATCGCCGACCGGGTCGTCATGGAGAGCGGGGAGCCCTGCCGGACGTTCCTGGCGCCGGCCGAGGCCGAGGCGCTGGTGGCCCGCTGCGGCATGCGAGTGCTTGCGCATGTGGGGATGGAGGACGCCGTTCCGGCCACGATGCGGCGCCGGGACGACGTGCTGCGACCGTTCGTGTTCTCCCGGATCCTGCACGCCACCGCGCTCAGCCGAGGTGCTCGGGACAGCGGCGCGAACGCAACCTCGGTTAGGTGCCGGGCCGCAATTTCGGGCGGCCGGAGCCGGGGAACCGGACCAGTCCTGCGTGAGATACATACCAGTACAGACCGGCCCAAGAGTGCCGATAACGGTTGAGACTCGTGGGTCAACCGCCTCTTGAACTGGTACGGACCACCTCTTATCGTCGGGCCACGCGCGTTTCTGCTCATAGGGCATTCGTACCGCGCACATTCTTTCAATGTGCGCGGAGAAGGCGGGGACCAGATGAAACGGCATCTCACGGTCGCCATCGCCGCGGGCCTCACGGTCGCCGTGGGCGTCGGCGGTTGCAGCAAGGGAAGCTCGTCGAGCGGCGGCGGCAGCGGCTCCGACAAGACGATCAAATTCGTCGCCGCCATCTACGACGACAACACCAAGGGATTCTGGGACGGCCTGATCAAGGACTTCGAGGCGAAGAACTCGGGGTACAAGGTCGACCTGGAGATGGTGGACTGGACGCAGATGGACGCCAAGGTGAAGACCTACGTCCAGACCAAGCAGGTCCCCGACGTCCTCAACTACAACGCGTTCTCCGACTTCGCCCGCGACGGCCTGATCTACCAGGCGTCCGACGTGGTGTCGCCGAACACCCTGAGCGACTTCTCCCCGACCTTCGTGGAGCAGGCCAAGTACAACGGGACGCAGTACGCGCTGCCCTTCATCTCCAGCGCGCGGCTGATGTTCTACAACAAGGACCTGTTCAAGAAGGCCGGCATCAGCGACGCGCCCAAGACCTGGGCGGACGTGAAGTCCGACGCGCAGAAGATCAAGGCCGGCGGGAAGATCGGCTACGGTCTTCCGCTCGGTCCCGAGGAGGCGCAGGCCGAGTTCTACTCCTGGGCGATGAACAACAACGGCGGCTGGGTCGACTCGTCCGGGAAATGGGCGATCGACCAGCAGGCCAACGTGGACACGCTCAGCTTCCTCAAGGACCTGAACAAGTCGGGGCTGACCCAGCCGAACCCGGAGAGCACCGACCGCAAGACGGTGTTCAACCAGTTCGCGCAGGGCCGGGTCGGCATGTCGATCGGCGGCCCGTTCACCCGCGCCGGGTTCATCGACCCGGTGAACAAGAACCTGAACTACGGCATCGCGCCGCTGCCCAGCAAGGACGGCAGCCAGCACAACACGCTCGGCGTCATGGACATCCTCGCGGCGTTCAAGAAGAACGACGGGAAGAACAAGGACGCGGTGAAGAAGTTCCTCGACTTCTTCTACACCAAGGAGAACACCAGCAAGTTCCTCAAGCTGGAGAACTTCCTGCCGGTGACCAAGTCCGCCGGGGACGCGCTGAGCACCGACCCGTACTTCAAGCAGTTCGTGGACGCGCTGCCCACCAGCAAGTTCGCGCCGACCAGCAACCCGGCGTGGAGCGCGGTCGCCGGAGCGGTGAAGCAGCAGCTCGGCACGGCCGTCGCGAACAAGGACCCGAAGACCGTCCTCGGCGACATCCAGAAGACCGCCGAGAAGGCCGGCTGATCGAGCCGTGCACGACGTCCGACACGCGGACGACGTGAGCCCGCCGGACGCGGCCCCCGAGA
>NZ_JBFAOF010000258.1:0-8298 GCF_040675125.1 Spirillospora sp. NPDC049652
GCGGCGCGAGCCGCGGGTCCCGGTCGTGATGGACGCCGAGCCGGAGCCACGCCGCTTCCGCGCGGTGGGGGTCAGCCCCGGCCGATGCGCTCGTAGACCTCCGGACGCCGGGCCCGCAGGACGAGCGCGAACACCACGCCCACCAGCCCGAACACGAAGATCATGCCGGGCAGTGCCCAGACCAGCGGCGAGTCCTTGTCCGCGCCGAGCAGGGCGTCGAAGTTCCGCAGGCAGACGACGAACAGCGCGGCCAGTCCGAGGCCCGCGAGGACGGGCGCGATGAGGCGGTTCCAGAGGTTCTCGCCGCGCGCGTCCCTGACGAAGTACGCGACGACGGCCGCCGACGTCAGCGCCAGCAGCAGCATCACGCCGAGCGCGCCCAGGTTCGTGAACCAGTTGAACAGCGTGAGCACCGGGTCCTTGCCGGACGCCGCGAACACGACGACCACGACGACGGCGAGCAGGGTCTGCGTCGCCGACCCGATGTGCGGGGACTGGTGCTTGGCGTGCGTCCGGGCGAGCGCGCCGGGCAGGACGCCGTCCCGCCCGAGCGAGTAGAAGTAGCGCGCGACCGCGTTGTGGAACGACAGCAGGGCCGCGAACAGGCTCGTGACCAGGAAGAACTGCGCGGTGTCAGAGAACGTCCGGTTGACGTGCTGGGTCGCGAGGCCCCAGACCATCCCCGGCCCCTCCTTCCCGGACCGCTCGATGATCTGGCTCGGGCCGGCGCCGATCGTCATGGCCCACGCGGTGAACGCGTAGAACCCGGCGATGACCGCGACGGCGATGTAGGTCGCGCGGGCGACCGTCCGGCGCGGGTCGCGGCACTCCTCGCTGTAGATCGCGGCCGCCTCGAAGCCCATGAAGCTGGCCATCGCGGCGACCATCGCCGCGCCCGTCGCGCCCGTCTGGACCGCGCCCCAGCCGAGCGGCTCGGTGGAGACGCCGTCCGGCGCGCCGGTGAACTGGGCGAGGTCGAACACCAGCACCGTCAGGAACTCGATCGCGAGCAGGACGCCGAGGACCCGCGCGTTCAGGTCGATCCGGCGGAACCCGAGGACGGCCACGACCGCGACCCCGGCGAGCGCCACGGCCCACCACGGCAGGTCCCAGCCGAGCTTGCCCTTGAGCAGATCGGCCGTGGTGAAGCCGAAGATGCCGTACAGGCCGACCTGCATGGTGTTGTACGACAGCAGCGCGACGAACGCCGTCCCGACCCCGGCGACGCGGCCGAGCCCGTGGGTGACGTAGGCGTAGAAGGCGCCGGCGTTGGCGATCGACCGGCTCATCGCCGCGTAACCGCCGGTGAAGACGACGAGCAGGACGCCGAGCACGACGTACAGGGCGGGGATGCCGAGCGTCCGGGACACCGCGAACGAGGTGGGCATGCCGCCCGCCGCGACGGTCAGCGGCGCGGACGCGGCGACGACGAAGAACACGATGCCGGGCACGCCGATGCGGCGTCCGGGCTGGTCGGCGGGAGCGGACAGGGGGGATGCGACGTCTGAGATCGCCATCAGCGGCTCCAGGCTGGGCGGGGTGGGGTCGCCCGGGGGCTACGTCGGAGGGCGCGGCGCGGATCGCCCGCCGCTGCCCGACATGCAGGACGAAAAGGGTCATTCGGCCCCGCACGACTTCCGGGTTCCAGGGATCGTACGGATTCAAACGAGCGCCGACAAGGGTAGGTTCGGGCCAGGCCGACGACGGAGGAGAGCGCGTGACCGGGCATCACACCCTCGGCGAGACCGAGCAGGCGATCCAGCGGCGGCTGGGCGACGTGCCCATCCGGCACGACGCGATGATGGCGGTCTCCAACATCTACCGCGCCGCCACCGCCATCCGGCAGCACGTGGAGGGCTCGGTCCTGCGCCGCGCCGACCTCACCTGGACGGCCTTCGTCGTCCTGTGGGTGGTGTGGATCTGGGAGGAGATGGAGACCCGGCACGTCGCCGAGGAGGCGGGCATCTCCAAGGGCACGCTCACCGGCGTCGTCCGCACCCTGGAGGGCCGCGGCCTGCTGGAACGCCACCAGCACGCCACCGACGGACGGCTCGTCCTGCTGCGCCTCACCACCGAGGGCGAGGCCCTGATGTGCGACCTGTTCCCCGCGTTCAACGCCGAGGAGACGTTCGTCGCCGCGCCCCTGACGCGCGAGGAGAGCCAGACCCTCGCGCACTCCCTGCGCGCCATCGTCGAGCACCTGGAGGCCGACGGCGACGAGCGCCGCCAGTCCCTCCTCGGCGACTCCCCTCCCCCACCCCGCCGCTCGGGCCGCCGCCCGCGCCTCTGATCCGCGGACCCCGGGGACGCACGGAGCGAACGAACGGAAACGCAGGGCTGCCGGGGCGGCGGCGCCTGAGCCGCCTCCCCGGCAGGCCGGACCGCGTCCACCGGATACCGCCGGCCCGCGAGAGCGCGAGGCGGCGGGCGACCCCGGCTATCCCGTGACGGCGACGTGGCCGTAGGCCACGGCCGCGGACGGCCTGGACCTCACCGGACGGCCGGCCCCGGACGGCCACCCCCACGCCGTGGCGCGGTTCCGGACGATCTTCGACCTGACGTCCCCCGCGCGGACGCGGTAGGTGGCGCTGCAGGTCATCGAGCGGCCCGGCGCCAGCGTCCGCGCCGGGCAGTGGATCGCGGACAGGCCGCGCAGCCTGTCGTCGACGCGGACGCGGCGGAGCGTGACGTCGCCCGTGTTGGTCACCCGGTAGCGGAAGTGGAGCACCTGGCCCACCCTGGAATAGTGCGCCGGACGAACCGACTTGCGCAGCCTGATCCCGGGCTTCCCGCCGGGAGGCTCCCTGAAGTGCACCGTTGCTTCCGCCGGAGCCGACTCACTGGGCGTGGTCGCGCCCTCCGCGGTGCCGTGCGCCGTCGCCACATTGCGGACCGAGCCGTCCTGCACGTCCTCCTGGGTGGTCGTGTAGGTGGCCGAGCACTCCGTGTGCTCTCCCGGCGCCAGGGTCGTCTCCGCGCAGGTGACGGCCGAGAGGCCGTGCAGGGTGTCGCTGATGCCCACGTCCGTCATCGGTACCTCGCCGGTGTTGGTCACCCGGTAGGAGTACCGGATCGTCTCACCGGCGGCCGAGAAGGCCGTGGGGTCGGCCGACTTGGTCAACGTGATCGCCGGACGACCGGTGACCGTGACCGTCACCGGCTCGGACGTGGACGGCGGGCAGGATTCGTCTCCGTAGTAGCGGGCCGTGATGTCGTGCTGTCCCTGGCCCAGCGCGGTGGTCCTGAGCGTCGCGACGCCCTCGGCGTCCAGGGGGACGGTCTCAAGGTACGTGTCGCCCTCGAAGAAGGCGACGACGCCGGTCGGGACTCCCGCACTGCAGGTCACCGTGGCGGTCAGTCTCACCTCCTCGCCGGTGAACGCCTCGGACGGGTCGGCGGTCAGCGACGTGCCGCTGCTGGTCGGCTCGGCCAGCAGCAGGGAGTGCTGGAATCCGGCGCCGACCGAGGTGGCCTTGTATCGCCGCGAGAGGTTCATCCAGACCGGGCTGTTGCGCTGGTTGGTGCTGTTGTCCCCCAACTGCCCGAAGACGTTCCGGCCCCAGGCCAGCACCCGGCCGTCGGAGGACAGCGCCACACTGTGGGCCCAGCCGCAGGCGACCTGGGTGACGGTGACCCCGTCGGGCAGCTCCACCTCCACCGGAGTGGTCTCGGGCCCGGCGGTGGAGCCGATCCCCAGCTGGCCGTAGGTGTTGCCGCCCCAGGACAGCACCCGGCCGTCGGACGTCAACGCCAGAGTGTGGGTGTAGCCCGTGGCCGCCTGGGTGATCCTGACCCCCTCGGGCACCAACGCGAACACCGGGCTGTTGCGCTGGGTCAGGGTGCCGTCCCCGAGCTGACCGTTCTCGTTGTTGCCCCAGGTGAGGACCCGGCCGTCGGACGTGACCGCCGCGCTGTGGGTGGTGCTCGCGGCGACCTGGTCGACCGTGACTCCGTCAGGGAGGTTCACGTACCCGGGCGTGGTGCGCGGGGTGGTGGTGCCGTTCCCCAACGTGCCGTAGTAGTTGCGGCCCCAGGCCAGGACCCGGCCGTCCGAGGTCACCGCGAGGCTGTGCTGCTCGCCTCCGGCGACCCGGGTGACGGTGACCCCGTCGGGCAGCTCCACGTAGACCGGGGTGTCGCGCTGGGTGGTGGTGCCGTCGCCCAATTGGCCGTACTCGTTGTTGCCCCAGGCCAGGAGGCGGCCTTCCGAGGTCACCGCGAGGTTGTGGTACCGACCGGCCGAGACCTGGGTGATGGTGACCCCGTCGGGCAGCTCCACGAAGACGGGGGTGATCCGCGTGATGTCGGTGCCGTCGCCCAGCTGGCCGTAGAGGTTGGCGCCCCAGGCCAGAAGGCGGCCGTCGGTGGTCAACGCCACACTGTGGCCGCCGCCGCCCACGATCTCGGTGACGGTGACGCCTTCGGGCAGGGCCACCCGCGCCGGGCTGGTGCGGTCCCAGGTGGAACCGTCCCCCAACTGCCCGGCGGAGTTCTCGCCGGCGGCGAAGGCGAAGCTGGTGGGCGGCGCCGCGGCGGACGCGCTCCGGGCCGCCACCGGTCCCGCGATCACGGACACCGCCATGAGCAGGGCGGTCGCCGCCGCCAGCGCTCCCCGCACCCGGGACCGTCTCCGGGCGGCGCCCGCCCCGGTCCGCTCGCCGATCGGCCACACCGTCATCGCGCATCCCCCAGTGCCGCTCGCCCGGCGCGCGGAGGCCCACGGTCACGGCGGCGCCGGCGCCCTCGGCCGCCTCATGGCCGACCGGGACGGAAGTCGGACGGCGGGACCACCCCGCCGTCACAGCTAGCGACTACCTGTCTACCGGCGGCCATCTAATGATCATGCAAAAGGGCCGCCTGCCGCCCGGCAAATGATCTACACGGCTCCGGGACGCGGCATCGGGGCCGGGTCGGGAGTCGGGTCGGGGTCCCGGGTCGGGGGTCGGCTGGTGGTCAGACGGTGGCGGCGAAGGCGTCCATGAGCTGCTTGCGGTAGCGGGGGATCGCGGACGTCAGGCCTAGCAGGACGACGCCGACCAGCTCGCCGTCGCGGTGGTAGCCGACGGCGCACTCGGTGGCCGGGTCGCCCTCCAGGACGCGGATGTCGTCGCAGCCCAGGGCCGGTGCGCCGAACGACTGGATGCGCAGGTCGTACTGGTCGCTCCAGAACGACGGCAGGGGTGCGAACGGCGGGGCGTCCACGCCGAGGAGCGTCCGGGCGGCCTTGCGCGCGGTGTCGGTCGGGATCGACCAGTGCTCCACGCGGCGGCACACGCCGTCGTAGCGCGGGTTGGGGAAGCGCGCGACGTCTCCGACGGCCACGACGTCCGGACGGCCCTCGACGCGCAGGTCCGCGTCGCAGAGGACGCCGTCGGAGAGGTCCAGGCCGTTGCCGTCCAGCCAGGACACGCACGGCGTCGAGCCGACCGCCTCGATGATGACGTCGGCGGCGAGCGCCGTGCCGTCCGACAGCAGCACGTCGGCGGACGCCGAGGGGTCGTCGCCGAAGGCGGTGACGGTGCGGCCGAGCAGGAAGCGGACGCCCTGCGCCTCGTGCCGGCGGCGCAGCTCGGCCCCCAGGTCGGGGCCGAGCGGGTTCATCAGGGGTTCGGGGGCGGCGCAGACGACCGTGACGTCCGCGCCGAGCTTGCGGGCCGTCGCGGCGACCTCGCAGCCGACGAAGCCCGCGCCGATCACGACGACGCGGGCGCCGGGCACGAGGCAGCCGCGGAGCCGGGTCGCGTCGTCCAGGGTGCGGACGACGTGCCGGCGGTCCTCCAGGCCCGGCTGCGGCAGGCGGCGGGCGCGCAGGCCCGTCGCCACCACCAGACCGTCGTAGGCGAGGGAGGAGCCGTCCAGGAGGGTGAGCGTGCGGGCGGCCAGGTCGGACGCGACGACCGGCATGCCGAGCCGCCAGTCCACGTCCGCGACCGACGCGCGCATCCGGAACGCGACCGCCTCGTGCGTGACCTCGGCGGCGAGCACCTCCTTGGACAGCGGCGGACGGTTGTAGGGCCGGTGGGGCTCGTCCCCGACCACGGTCAGGTGGCCGGTGAACCCCGCCGCGCGCAACTGCTCGGCCGCGCGCAGCCCGCCCATGGACGCGCCGACCACGACGATCCGCCGCATGCTCATCCCTTCCTCACGACGCCGGGAGGGCCCCGGTCAGCCCTCGATGGTGATGGCCTGCAGCGGGCAGACGTCCGCGGCCTCCTCGACGGCGTCGCGCAGCGACTCGTCGGCGGTCTCCTCGTGCTCCAGGTGGCCCTCGTCGTTCAGGCGGAAGACGTCGGGGGCGGAGAAGACGCACTGGCCGTGGTCCTGGCAGCGGTCCATGTCCACGATGATCTTCATGGGGGTGGTTTCCTCTCGAACGAACCAGGGGGTCAGCGGCGCGGGGCGCGGACGCCCCGGAACTCCCAGTCGCCGCCGAAGGCGGTGGAGACGACCTCTTCGGACTCGGTCGGCTGGGCGCCGCAGTCGTCGCGGACCGGCACGGGGCCGGTGACGATGTGGTTGCGGAGCCGGCCGAGGCCCTCGGCCTCGACCTCGACGACGTCGCCGGGCTGGACGGGGCGCGAGTTGGCCGGGGTGCCCGACAGCAGCACGTCGCCCGGGTTGAGGGTGATCGTGCGGGCGATGTCGGCGACGAGGTAGTGCATGTCCCACTGCATCTCGTCGGTCGAGCCGTCCTGGACGACCTCGCCGTTGACGTAGGTGCGCAGGTACTTGCCGCGGAAGTCCCAGCCGGTGACCAGGCCGGGGCCGAGGGGGCACAGCGTGTCGGAGCCCTTCACCCGCAGCATCGAGCCCGCGTCGGTGTCGCGGAAGTCGTGCAGCCCGTAGTCGTTGGCCACGGTGTAGCCCGCGATGTAGTCGCCCGCCTCGGACGGCGCGATGTTGCGCGCGGTGCGGCCGATGACGATCGCGATCTCGCCCTCGTAGTTGAGGTACTTGCAGCCCTCGGGCCGGACGACCGCGCCGCCGTGCGCGTTCAGCGCCGAGGTCGGCTTGTGGAAGTAGGTCGGCGCGGGCGGCAGCGAGGTCTGGAACTCCTCGACCCGGCTGCGGTGGTTCAGGTGCACCGCGACGATCTTGGACGGCTCGACCGGCGGCAGGTGCACCGCGTCCTCGACGCCGACGCGGCGGCCGTCGGCCGCGACGAGCTCCTCGCCGTCGCGCACGACGCGGGTCACCGCGCCGTCCAGCAGGATGCGGCGGTATTCGACGGTCATCGGGAGGTCCATCCGTTCTCGGGCCGGTCGAACCAGATGTGCGCCTGGCCCGTCCCGACGCTGTTCTCGTACTCGCCGTAGAGGCGTCCGGGGGCGGTGCAGTCCCGCTCGCCGAGGGCGCCGATCATCATCAGGTAGTGCCCGAAGCGCGCCTCGGGCTTGAACTTCAGGAACTCCGGCATCGTGTCCAGCACCCGGGCGTGGTCGCCCTTGGCGAACCACTCGATGCGCTCCTCGTCCGCGCGGCGCGCCTCCTGGGTGCGGATGTGCGCGGGGTCGGCGGACTCGTGGTCGCGGATCTCGCGCAGCGGCCAGAAGGTGTGCGAGAGCGCGCCGGACGCGATCAGCAGGACGCGCCGGTCGGTGTCGGCGATCCCCGCGGCGAGCGCGCGGCCGAGCCGCAGGCTGTCCTCGACGTCGGCGGTCTGGCAGACGCCGATCGAGATCCACTTCTTGCCGGGCCGGTCCAGGTACGGCTGGTCCCGGACGCCGAGGTACTCCCACAGGTTGACCGTGGCGTACTGGATCGGCAGGTACGGGTCGTCCACCGGGGTGATCCACGTGCCCTGCGCCCCGGCGTGCCTCGCGATCGCGTGCGCGAGTTCGGGGTCGCCGGGGATGTCGTAGGGCATCCGGCACATGCCGCGCGGCAGCTCGTCGGACGTGTAGAGCCCGGCGCGCCGCTCGTGCGAGGTGACGACGAACTCGACGGTCGTCGCCCAGTGCGAGTCGAGGACGACGACGGTGTCGTAGTCGTCCCGGTCGAAGACCTCGGCGCGCAGCCGCTGCAGGCCGGAGACCAGCGTGGAGTCCTCGCCGTTGTTGAGCTCGCGGCGGGTGACCTCGGGCAGGACGATGGTGGGGACGTGCGCGAGCAGTCCCGCGCCGACTACTTCTCCCATGGGGCCGTCACCGTGTTCTTCAGGTCGCAGTAGAAGTCGAAGGACCAGTCGCCGCCCTCGCGGCCGACGCCCGACTGCCGGGAGCCGCCGAACGGGGCGCGCAGGTCGCGGACGAAGAAGCAGTTCACCCAGACCGTCCCGGCGACCAGCCGGCCGCCGAG
>NZ_JBFAOF010000259.1:0-8269 GCF_040675125.1 Spirillospora sp. NPDC049652
AGCGCCGCGCAGCGCAGCACCGCGTCGGGGAAGACCTCGACGGCTCCGCACGGTTCCACTCCGCGTCCCCTCAACCGTAGGGCCACACGTGGCCGAGGGCGCGGACCACCTCGAAGGAGGCCGGAAGCCCGGTCAGCGAGTCGCCGGGCCGCAGCACGACGACCTCGACCGGCGAGCGGCCGCCGGCCCCGCCGGGCAGCCGGATCCGGCGAGCGGCCGCGTCCGCGACGCGCTCGGGGAACGGGTCGAAGTCCACGTCCTCGCTGCCCGAGCCGTCCAGACGCGGCCCGAGGCCGGCGGACCAGTACCACGGCGCCCCACCGTCTCCGTAGGGGAACAGGTACCGGGCGCCCCAGCGCTCCGCCAGGTCGATCGCCTCGTCCGGGCCGTTCATCAGGCGGCAGCGCGCGCCCCACAGGTCCGGCGGGACGAACGCCAGGTAGCTGCCCACCGACGAGAACAGCAGCTGGACGGGATAGGTGATCCAGCCCCGGTAGCCGCTGAAGACCAGATCGACCGGGCCGTGCTCGGCGTGCCATCTCGACGCGACGGACCGGACGTCCCCCAGGGCGTCCCGCCCGCTGTCGGACACGAACGCGGCGCTGAAGCCGTCCGCCTCGACGACGTAGGTGTTGCCGCCGTTGCGGACCTCCGGGTGCAGCGTCGTCTCGTCGGTCGGCTGCTCGCCGTAGAAGGGCAGCGCGTGGACCCGCGCCTCGCCGACCGCGACCGAGGCCCCCCAGGCCAGCGTGGTCACGTCGGTGAATCCCAGCTCGCGCAGGCGCGCGGCCATGTCGGCGCACAGCAGCGTCTCCGGCCCCGAGTCCGGGACGATCATCCTGGTGGCGGGCGGCAGCCGCAGCAGGGAGGCCGCGTCGAAGTGGTCCGGATGGGAGTGGGTGATCAGGACGGCGTCCACGCGGCCGAAGTCGCGCAGCCCGAGCGGCTGGTAGGCCGCCGGGTACGCCGGGCTCCGGGAGAACTGGAAGGGGTCGATGACCAGCCGGGTGCCGCCCGAGCGGATCACGACCGTGTTGTGCCCGACGAAGCTCACCTGTGCCCGCTCCAGCGCATGGGCGGCCTTCATCGCGGCGATCCCGGGCCGGGCGTCGTCGCGGCCGACCATGCCCGCCCCCGTCAGGGCATCGAGCAGCTCGCGGGCCCGGCCGCTCGGCGTGAACCCCCCGCGGTCGGCGTCGGGAGAGGCCAGCGCGGCGACCAGCGCGTGGACCTCCGGCCAGGCGTGCGGGTCCACCTTCGCCTGGAGCCGCCGTCCGTTCCCGCGGTGCTCGAACGTCAGCAGACGCGGGCGCGCCCGGCGCGGGTCGGGGTACAGGACGTCCTCGTGCAGACGCCACTCCCGTCCCGCGCGCCGCGCGACGGCGGCGAAGCCCCGGCCTTCGACGACCTCGCGCAGCAGCCTCGGGCCGGCCTCGACGGCCGAGTCCAGGCCGTGCCGCCGCGCGTGGTCGATCACTGGCCGGAACACCTCGCGGACCGAGTCGCTCGGACGCGTCGTGACAGGGCTGCCGAAACGCGTCCTGTCGTCGTAGCCGACGGTGAGCGCGACATAGGGATCAATGCCCCGCACGGGTCTCATCGCCTTTCCAGGTGCGGGCGGTCGAGATCCGCAGCTGCGCGGTGGTCTCCTCGCCGAGCCGCTCCGCGTGGAGGCGGGCGAGCTTGCCGACCAGGCGGGCGTCCTCCAGGAAGCGGCGCAGCATGTCGTCGGCGACGCCCTCGTGCCGCATCCAGACCAGTGTCTCCTCCAGCGAGCCGAGCCCCGTCTGCCGGACGAACCCGTGCAGCTCCTCGGTGATCTCGTGCCGCTCCACGGCGACGCCGTCGCGCTCGGCGGCGTCCCTGGCGAGCAGGCGCAGCAGCGCCTTCTTCCGGAGGACCTCCGTCGTCTCCCCCGTCCGGGCGACCGCCGGGTCCTCCCCGGCCCGGGCGACCGGGGAGGACGAGGGCGACGAGGAGGACGGGGCCGCCGCGCCCATCAGCTCCTCGAAGTTGCGGCGGTAGAAGCGGTCGCGCTCGTGCCCGCTGCGGGTGGTGAGGGTCGCGTCCATCCGTCCCAGGGGGTCGCGGCCGCCCTCGTCGTGCGGGTAGTCGCTGCCGAACATCAGCGCGTCCGGGCCCAGCTCCCCGATCAGGCGGCCCACGTCCTCGAACGGGAAGGTGGTCAGCTTCACCTGCCGCCGGAAGTACTCGCTGGGCGCCATCGACAGCCGGTCGCCGTGGCTGCGCGGGGCGAACGACGGCGCGAGGTCGAGCCACCGCAGGAAGCCCGGCGCCCAGGTCGCGCCCTGCTCGATGATCCCGCAGCGCAGGCCGGGGAACCGCTCGAAGACCCCGTCGAAGATCAGCGCGGCGACCGCCATCTGCACCGGGGCCGGCATGCCGACGAGGGTCAGCTCCGCGAGCGTCGTGTCGTGGCCCACCGCCCCGTCCCGGTCGGCGAGGCCGTTGTTGGCGTAGACGCGGTGGACGAGCGGGCCGCCGCCCCCGACGTGGAACACCAGCGGACGTCCCGCCTCCTCCAGCATCCGGTAGACCGGGTGCAGGGCCGGGTGCGTCAGGCTGAGCGGCCCGACCGGGTAGGTCGGGATCTCGATGGCGGCACAGCCCATCGCCAGCGCCTCCGCGCACGCCTCGGCGGCGCGCTCCGGGTCGTCGATCGCGACCCAGCCGACCGGCAGGAGCCGGGGGTCGCGGCAGAAGTCCACCATGCCCCGGTTGTGCGCCCGGACCGCGCCGTACAGGACGTCCGGGTCGAAGTCGACGCCGCCCGGCACGCCCGGACAGTCGATCAGGGCGACGTGGCTGTAGGTGGAGAACACGAGCTGGGAGCGGAACCCCAGCGCGTCCAGGGCCCGGCTCCGGTCCGCGGGACGGAAGGCGCCCTGCGCGCGCCAGTTCTTCTCCGCCATCACGGCCTCGCCGGGCGCCGCCGTCCCGCCGGCCGGACCCGGCCGGGCGCTCTCAGCCGAGGCGTCGGCGGCGCCGTCCGCGGCGGCCCGTTCGGCCATCTCCTCCAGGCCGTGCAGGTCGAGCGGCCTCAACCTGTCGCGGATGTCCGCGTCGGCGTACCGGATCAGCCAGTCCCGGGTCTCCATCAGATGGCTGTCGGCGTCGTGCACGATCCGGTCGCCGGTGTACGTCCCCGTCGTCACGTGCGGTCCCTTCCCCGTCGGTCGTCGACCGTCGGTCGTCTGTCGTCGGCCGGAGAGCGGGGCCGCCCGCGGCCTCCCTTGGCGCGCGGACGGCCCCGCTCCCGAATCCCCCGGTCAGGTCAGCAGAACCAGGGGCACATGATGGTGGTGACGATGGTCGGGTCCTGGCCCATCATCTCCTCCGGGTTCTGCGGCGCGATCACGTCGATCTCGTCGCGCCGGACGTGGTCGACGATCTGGAAGCCCTGGCCGCCCGCGGTGGCCTCGACGCCCTTGGCGCCGAGGAGTCCGCCGAGCCGCTCCAGCCCCTCGCCCTTCACCCGGAGGGTCTCGAGGAAGCTGTCGCGGACGAAGTACAGGGAGCCCTGCTCGTCCTTCAGGACCAGGCCGCCTTCCGCCCCGGCCTCCACCGCCCCGGTGGTCGCCGTCCCCGTCGTGTGGGTCAACACGTGATACCTCCCGTGGCTCTTCCGAGCCTGTCTGGAACCGCGTCCCCCGTGGACGCGGCGCCGGTCACGCGGCCACCGGTCCAGGACCGGTGCGCGGCTCCTGGCCACCGCCGCGGGATCAGCCGTGATCTCAGGTTGCGGGGCGGGGATACAGGGTCCGCACAGGGGACGCACACGCGCGGAACACGCGCTGGCCACGCCCGGCCAACGAGCCGATCCGGTCGAACGGTGGACGGGAACGATCCGTGTTCACCCTTGGAGGTGGCCATGGAGTTCCGGGTGCTCGGTCCGCTGGAGATCTGTTCCGCGGGCACGGCCGTGCCCGTACGGTCGGGCGCGCAACGCGCCCTGCTCGCGGCGCTGCTGCTGTCGGCGAACCAGGTCGTGGCCGTGGACCGGCTGGTCGAGCTGATCTGGGGTCCGGCGCCGCCGGCGTCGGCCGAGGCCAATCTGCGGACGCACGTGTCCGCGCTGCGCCGTCTGCTCCGGGACTCCGGCGGCGCCTCCCGGCTGGTGACCAGGCCGGGAGGCTACCTGATCGAGGTGGAACCGGGCGATCTGGACCTGCTCGCCTTCGACGCGCTGGTCCGCGACGGCAGGCTCGCCCTGCGCGAGGGGCGGTCCGCGACCGCCGCCCGGCTGCTGTCCGCGGCGCTCGGCATGTGGCGGGGCCGTCCGTTGGAGAACGTCGTCCTGCACGGCGACGGCGACGCGGAGGCGGCCCGGCTGACCGAGGTCAGGCTGGGCGTCGTCGAGGACCGGCTTCGGGCCATGCTGGCGGGCGGGGATCTCGCGGACGTGGTGGGCGAGCTGAGCGGACTCGTCGTCGACCACCCGTTGCGCGAGTCGCTGTGGGCCATGCTCATGCTCGCCCTGCGGCGCTCCGGACGGCAGGCGGACGCGCTCGCCGCCTACGAGCGGGTGCGCCACGTCCTGGCCGAGGAGCTGGGCGCCGATCCCGGGCCGGAGCTGCGGCGGCTGCATCACCGGATCCTCACCGGCGACCCCGCCCTCGCCCCGGCCGCCGCCGCGGATCCGACGTCCTCCGCCGGTCCCCCGGACGCCGCGTACGCGTCGGCGGCACGCTGCGACCTGCCCGGCGACCTGTCCGACTTCACCGGCAGGCGGCGGGAGCTCGACCGGGCCCTGGCCCATCTGGAGGCCGCCAGGTCGAGCGGCGCGACCGCGATGGTCATCTCCGCGATCGACGGCATGGGCGGCGTCGGGAAGACCGCGCTGGCCGTCCACCTGGCCCACCGCCTGGCGGAGCGCTATCCCGACGGCCAGTTGCTCATCGACCTGCGCGCGCACCACCAGGCGAAGGCGCCCCTCAGCCCGTCCGACGCGCTGGAGAAGCTGCTGCGCGCGGCGGGCGTGCGCGGCGAGCAGATACCGCCGGACGAGGCCGACCGTGCGGCGCTCTGGCGGGCGACGCTCACCGCCACCCGCACGCTCGTCGTCCTGGACAACGCCTCCGACAGCGCGCAGGTCCGCCCGCTCCTGCCGGGAGCGTCCGACTGCCTGACGCTGATCACCAGCCGGCGGCGGCTCGGCGGTGTGGACGGGGCCCAGCACCTGTCGCTGGACGTCCTGCCGCACGCCGACGCGACGATCCTGCTGGAGCAGATCGTCGACGACGCCCGTCCCGCCCGGGAGCCGGCCGCGGTGGCCGAACTCCTCGCCCTGTGCGGGCACCTGCCGCTGGCGATCCGGATCGCGGGCTCGCGGCTGCGCAACCGTTCCACCTGGACGGTGGCGCATCTGGTCGAACGGCTGCGGGACACCCGGCGGCGCCTGCCGGAGCTGCGCGCCGAGGACCGCGAGGTGACCGCGGTGTTCGCACTCTCCTACCAGTGCCTCACCGCACCCCAGCAACGTCTGTTCCGGCTGCTGGGCCTGCACCCGGGGCCAGACATCGACGCGCGCGCGGCCGCCGCCCTGACCGGCTGGCCGCTCACCGTGACGGAGGCCCTGCTCGAAGACCTCCTCGACGTCAACCTGCTCCAGCAGGTGCGGCAGGACCGCTACCGGTTCCACGACCTGCTCCGCGCCTACGCGGCGCACCTGGCCACCACCCGGGACGACGCCGCCGAGCGCGCCGCGGCGATGACCCGCCTCCTCGACCACTACCGCGACACGACGGCGGTGGCGACGGCCCTGCTCTCCCCGGCCGAACGGCGGCACGAATCCGCCGGTCCGGACCCCTCCTTCACCGGCCCGGACCAGGCGCTGGCCTGGCTCGACGCCGAGCGGCCCAATCTGCTGGCCGTCGCCGCCTACGCGGCGGGCCACGGCCGTCCCGACCACGTCCGCGACCTGTCCGCCGACCTGGCCCGCTACCTCAACTCCCGGGCCGGCCACACCGAGGCCCTCGCCCTGCACACGGCGGCGTGGTCCGCGGCGTGGCGCCACAACGACCCGGCCAGCGCAGGGCACGCGCTGTACGACCTCGGGCGGGTCTACTTCTTCATGGCCTGTTACGAGAAGGCCGTCGAGCACCTCGAACTGGCGCTGGACATAGCCCGCCGCATCGGTGACCGCATCGGCCAGAGCCGCGCCCTGACCGGGATCGGCTACGCGCTGTGGCGGCATGGCCGCCACGACGAGGCCATCACCCACCTCGGACGGGCGTCCGGCATCGCGGGAGACGACCGGATCGTCCTGGGGTACACGGAGTGCGCTCTCGGAGGCGTGCACAGCGACGCGGGACGCCACGCCGAGGCCGCCCACCACCTCGAACGGGCGCTGGCCATCACCGACGAGAGCGGCGACCAGATCACCCGCAGCAACGCCCTGGGCCTTCTCGGACGCGCCTACGGGCAACTCGGACGCCACGCCGAGGCCCTCCACCACTATCAGCGCGCCCTGACCATGTCCGAGACCATCGGCGAACGCGGCGCGCAGGTCTTCGCGCTCAACGGCCTGGGTGAGACGGCGACCGCGACCGGCTCCCCCGCCGACGCCCTCGGCCACCACCTGGACGCGCTCTGCTTCGCCACCGAGATCAACGACCGCCACGAGCAGGCCCGCGCCCACCACGGTCTCGGCGACGCCTACGAGCAGCTGGCCCGGGACGAGGACGCCCGGACGCACTGGCGGCTGGCGCTCACCTTCTACACCGACCGGGGCGCCACCGAGTCCCAGAAACTCCGCCTCCGGCTGGCACCCCCGTGACCCGCGACCGGTGCTCGCGCTCCGGCATGCCCCAATCACGTGCGCTTCCGCCGCGAGCCGCCTTCGGGCCACGGTGGACCCGCCCGGTCACGGCACCGGCGGCGTGAAGGCCGCACCGTGCGGATCGCCGCCGGTCTCGACGGTCTTGTTCGCGAGCTCGCGCCCGGGCTTCGCCGGCCGGCGGGAGTCTGGACGGGGCGGCGGTTCTGGACGGGACGGCGGGTCAGGACGCGGCGGCGGGGGTCGGGTCGGCCTTGCCGCGGACGTTCAGCAGGCGGTCGAGTGCGAACGCCCCGGGCCCGGTGAAGACCAGGAGCAGGAAGGCCCAGCTGAACATGGCGGCCAGCTCGCCGTGGTTCTGCAGCGGCAACAACGCGTCCGACTGGTGCTCGACGAAGTAGGCGTAGGCCATCGAACCGGAGGCCAGCAGCGCGGCCGGACGGGTGAACAGTCCGCCGACGACCAGGGCGCCGCACAGGAGCTGGATCACGGCCGCGTACCAGCCGGGCCAGGCGCCGGTGGGGACCGCGGCCCCGCTCCCCACGGCGCCGCCGAAGACGCCGAAGAGCGACGAGGCGCCGTGGCAGGCGAAGAGGAAGCCGACGACGAGCCGGTACAGCGCCAGGACGTGGGGGCGGGCGAGGTCTGCGTACCGGTTGACAGTGGCCATGAAGGGGGTTCCTTCCCTGCGGGACGACGGGATGACCGTAGATTAGGTAAGGCTTACCTAAGTCGCAACCCCTGACGGGATGAACTCACCAGCCGGCCGACCGGGTCTCAGGCGAGGGCGGCGAACAAGGCGTCCAGGGCGGCCGGGTACGCGCGTTCCGAGGAGGCGGCGAAGCCGACGAGAAGGCCCTGCGGACGGCCGGCGGGGTCGTGGTGCAGTTCGGAGAGGCCGCGGACGCCCACTCCGTGCGCCGCGCACCGGTCCAGGGCATCGGCCTCGGACGGGCCGCCGTCCGGAAGGGTGAGCAGGCTGTGCAGACCGGCGGGCACCCCCTGGACGGCGAGGCCGGGGACGGCGGCGGCGCGGTCGAGCAGGAGCGCGCGCCGCCGCCGGTAGCGCAGGCGGGCGGCGCGGATGTGCCGGTCGTAGGCGTGGCCGGCGATGAGGTCGGCGAGGACGAGCTGGTTGAGGGTCTCGGTGTACAGGTCGGCGTCCTGCTTGGCCCGCACGACCTCGGGGACGAGGCGGGGTGGCAGGACCATCCAAGCGAGGCGCAGTGCCGGGCCGAGCGTCTTGGAGGCCGTCCCGCAGTAGACGACGTGGTCGGGCGCGACCCCCTGCAGGGCTCCGACGGGCTGGCGCTCGTAGCGGAACTCGCCGTCGTAGTCGTCCTCGACGATCACGCCGCCGGTGGACCGCGCCCACGCGCACACCGCCTGGCGACGGCCGGGGTGGAGCGGCACGCCGGTCGGGTACTGGTGCGAGGGGGTGAGGAACACGGCCCCGGCGTCCGCGGGGAC
>NZ_JBFAOF010000260.1:0-8262 GCF_040675125.1 Spirillospora sp. NPDC049652
GGCGCGCCGCCGCTTCGGCGCTCGCGCGGCGGCCTCCGACTCCGCCTCCGAGACGGCCGGACGGTCGGAGGCCCGGCCGTGATCCGGAGTCGGCAGGAGCCTCCGCTCCTGCGGCGGGCCAGGCGCCTTGGGGGACTGGAACGCGAACGCGGCGGCCGCCCCACCGACCAGGACCGTCCCGGTGACCGGCATGATCAGCAAGGCCGTGAGCCGTCCGCGCACCGACAGCCGCCGGGGGGCCGCCTGCTCGGTGCGTCCGCGGGCCCCGGCCGGAGGGCCGGCCTCGCGCGCCCCGTACGCCTGGGGCAGGCCGAACTCGGCCAGCAGCGTCGCCAGGTGCTGCTCCACGACGCGCTCGGAGACGTCGAGCAGCTCGGCGAGCAGCGCGTTGCAGTGCCCAGCGACGATCAGCCCGAAGACCTCCGTCTCGCGGGCGGTCAGCGTGGCCTGGTTGTGCCGCAGGATGCGGGAGGCGCCCGCCTCCTCGGGCGGCTCAGGAGCGGCCGGTCCCTCGGCCCGCAGGATGAGCCTGGTGAGCCGCACCAGCTGGTCCGCCGCCTCCCGGGCCGGTCCCTTCACGCGTCCTCCCCGAAATACCGCAAAACGGATACGCTGCGTGGTCAATCGTCGACACAGCGGAGTGTAGGGTCTGTGTGCGGGCAACGGAAGGTCTTGCAGAGGCAAAGAGAGGCGAGAGTGACCCCAGCGACTCACCTCCGCCCGAGAGCACACCGCAGCCCGCGCCGCGCGGCGCGGGCTGCGGTGTTCGGTGCGGGCCGTTTCCTTCTCGCGACCCGAGTCGCGGCTCAGGCGGCGGGCGGGCCCAGCGTGACCGGGAGGGTGCGGACGCTGTTGCTCAGGGCCGTGGTGAGCGGCTGGAGAGCGTCCTCGGGGGCCGCCAGGGCCAGGTGGGGATAGGTCGTGAAGAGCCTTTCGAGGGCGACCTCGGCCTCCAGCCGGGACAGGGCGGCGCCCAGGCAGAAGTGGTCGCCGTATCCGAAGGACAGATGTTCGAGCGGCGGGTCGGACACCTGGAACCGGCACGCCCGCCGACCGTAGTGCGCGGGGTCGCGCCCCGCGGACGCGTAGCCCACCACGACGGCGTCGCCGGCGCGCAGTGCGACCCCGTCGATCTCGGTGTCCCGGACGGCGTAGCGCATCGGGAAGTAGGCGACCGGGGACTGCCAGCGCAGGGTCTCCTCGACCGCCGCGCTCCAGGGGACGTCGCCCTCCAGCAGCGGCCCGAGCTGGTCGGGGTGGGTGAGCAGGGCGCGCACGGCATTGGTGATGAGGTTGATGGTGGTCTCGTGCCCGGCGATGAACAGGGTCATCACCATGTCGTGCAGTTCGGTGCGCGTGAGCGCCTTCCCGTCCTCGTCGCGCGCGGCGATCAGCGCGCTGGTCAGGTCGTCGCCGGGCTCGGCGCGGCGCAGCGCGATCACCTCGGCGAACAGGTCGTGCAGGTTCCGCATCCGGGCGGCGGCGTAGCCGGCCTCGTCGGTGTTGCGGATCAGCGAGTCGGTGAGCCGGTGCAGGTCGGCGTGCCAGGCGGCGGGCATCCCCACCAGCTCGCAGATGATGTCGCGCGGAAGCGGGTAGCTGTAGTGCCGTCGCAGGTCGACCGGGCCGGGCGGACGGTCGCCCAGCGCGCGCAGCAGTTCGCCGGCGACCTCGGCGACGCGTGGCCGGAGCCGCTGCACGTGCCGGGCGGTGAACGTCCTGCTCACGACGCGGCGCAGCCGGCGGTGCTCGGCCCCCTCCTTGGCGATCATGGACTCGGCCGTGATGATGTTGTTCAGCGGCCAGTCGGCGGGGACGTCGCCGGCGGCCCAGTCCGCCCAGTGCCGCAGCTCCTTGGACAGGTCCGGGTGGGTGAGGACGGTCTGCACGGTGTCGTGCCGGGTGGCCGCCCAGGCGCGGACGCCGCCGGGGAGCACCACCGGGACGAGGGGGCCGGTGTCGCGGAGCAGCGCGTTCTGCGCGTGCACGTCTCGCATCTGGGCGTCGATGTCGATGGCGTGGCGGGAAGGGACGTCCATGGTGACCCTCTCGATCGCCGGTTCGGACTCGGGGACCCGGGACGGCCGTTCGGAAATCGGGCGACGTCCCGCGGTCGCGGACTTGAACACAAGGTGATATTCAACTACGGAGAGTAAGTTATGGGTGGCCGCCGGGCGTATCGCCGTTTCGCGAGGACGGTCGGTCCTGCGGGTGACACGGGACTTGCCCGCCCGCCGGCACGCGGCACGCCGAGGGGGTGGGGTCTCCCGGCGAGCGAGAGAGACTTTGCCATCTCTATAGCCGCGACCAGCCCCGATCTGACTCTCAGTGATTGAGTATGACTCTTTGTGACCAGAGAGATAGAGATCGCATGGCCTGCGCTCGACCTGTCCATCACCGCGCGGCTCGACGAACGCAACCCGGCCCTGGCGCAGGCGCTGTGGGACGCCCTGCCCTACAGCAGCCTCCAGGGCCACGCCCTGGTGGCGGGTCACCACCTCTTCCACGTCGCGCCGATCCACGATCTCCTCCACCTGCACGGCCAGCACCGCGTGGACCGGCGGGCCGTCCCGGACGGGACGGTCTTCTGCTCCCGGCTCCAGCACCTGGGGATCAAATACGGCGAGCTGACCGAGCCGATGCCGGCGACGCCGGTCGGGCAGGTCGTGCCGGAGCACATGGAGACGCTCGCCGCGGCCGGGGCGGCGGTCTGGGACGCCGTCTACTCCAGCAAGGAGGCGATCCGAGCCGAGGTGCGCCGTCCCGGCTGCGAGGGCCCGACCGAGGACCGGCCGGGGATCGCGCGGCTCACGGCGCGCGACCCGCGCGTCGACGAACTGGTCGGCGACCTGCACGCCGAGACCGAGCGCATCTGGCTGCGGGCCCCCGCCGAACTACTCGACCTGCACGCCGGCCGCATCGCCTCCGGCGCGGGCAGCTACGGCACGACGCTCACGACGATGCTGTTCGTCAACGGCGAGACCCGGCCGCTGGGCTACAACGTGTACGGCGGGCTGGTGCGTGCGGCCAGCCAGGGCATGCCGCTGGAGTCGCTGCTGCAGATGACGCGGATCCTCGGGGCCGTGCCCGCCGAGTTCCTGGCCTACTGCGGGCTGTGGCGACTGGGCGAGTTCACCGACCGCCTCCTGGGCTGCCTGCACCACATGACCTCCGACCGCGAGGGAAGCCGCGACGACTTCATCGCCGTCACCGCGCACATGGCCCTCTACCTCAACTGCCTGGGCGGCTGGAACCTGCAGCTGTTCCCGTGGAATCTCGGCGACCACCACTCCGCCGCGTCCGGCCCGTCGGCCTGCGGGGCGGACGGCCGGGTGAGCGTGCCGCGGCAGGCCGGCCATCAGTCCGGCGAAGGGACCCCGGTATGAGACCGGCGGACGAACGGCCGGCGCCGGACGGCCTGGCGGCCGGGACGCCCTCGGCTGTCGGGTCCGGCGGGGGACCGGGATCCGCCTCGGACAGCGGCGGCTTCGGTCAGGCGCTGATCGCGGGACTCCAGGCGGCGGGTACTCGGGAAGTCCTGGTCCGCGGGGCACGCCGTCTCACCGGCGAACAGGTCCACGCGTCGGCGCAGGCGCTCGCCGCCCGACTCGCGGACGAGGGCGTGCGTCCCGGCGACACCGTGGCCGGCCTCTATGGCCCGCACCTCGAATCGCCCATCAGCCGCGTGGCCGCCTACCTCCTCGACTGCCGGTATGTGTACCTGCTGGCCCGCATGCCCCTCGACGCCGTCGAGACGGCGGTGCGCCGGTTGCGTCCGGCCGTGCTGTTGGTCGATCCGTCCCGTCAGCGGCAGGCCGAAGTCCTGCAAGCCGCCGACGCCGGAATCCACTGCGTGCACCTTGACCCGGGCGTGTTCGCCACGCGGCGGACGGGCCCGTCGTCCTTGCCCGAGCGGCGGACGCGCGGGGCGCCGGAGCAGATCGCATCGGTCCTCTTCACCAGCGGCACCACCGGCGAGCCCAAGTCCATCGCGTACAGCAACCGCTCGGAACTCGCCCAGTTCGCCACCGCGATGGCCGTCCTCGGACCGCCCCCGTGGCGGTTCCTGGCCCCTCCCGCCGCCTTCGTGCCCAGCCTCATGGCCCAATGGGCCATGGCCACCGGCGGCACCGCCGTCCTCCCCGAGCAGGACGACGCCGCGTCGATGGCCGGGCTCATCCGCCGCGAACGCGTCCGGCAGTGCACGATCGGCCTGCCTCAGGACCTGCTCGCGTTCGCGGACCACCTGGCGGCCGCCCGGCCCGACCTCGGCGAGCTGGAACTGCTGGTCTACGGCGGCGCGTCGGTCCCTCCCGCGCGGGTGGCCTCCCTCGCGCGGCGGCTGCCCGGACGGCTCCGCCAGATCTACGGCACCAGCGAAGCGGCGATGATCGCCACCCTGAGCCCGTCCGACCATCAGCGCGGCGAACTGCTCGGTTCGGTCGGACGCCCCGTCCCGCGGACGCAGGTCACGGTCTGCGATCCGGACGGCAGGCCGCTGCCCCCGGGACGCGTCGGTCCGCTCTGGGTGCGCTCCGCCCAGAACATGGACGGCTACCTCGACGGCGAGACAGGAACCCTCTCCATGTCCGACGGTCTTCCCGGCCCCGCCCCGCCGAACGTCCCCGACCAGGCGGACGCCTCCGCGCGCCGGGGGCCCGAGTGGCTTCCCACCGGGGACGCGGCCTATCTCGACCGGGACGGCTACCTGTTCCTGGTCGGACGGCTCGTCGACCGGCTGCCGTCGGGCGCCTATCCGCAGCCGATCGAGAACGCCCTCGACGAGCACCCGGCCGTCGCCGAGGCCGCCGTCTGCGCCCTTCCTGACGGCACCACCGCCGCCCTCGTGGTGCCGCGGCCGGGACACAGCATCGACCTGCCCGCCCTGCGCACCCACCTCGATGCTTCGCATCCCTCTCACACGCACCCTCAGCACCTGCGCCTGACCGACACCCTGCCGCGCACTCCCAACGGAAAGCTCGACCGGCGGGCACTGGCCGAGCACTTCGCCAAGTCCGGCCCGTCCGGCTGATCCGTCCCGTCGGCTCGGAGATGCCGGTGGCTCGCGGCGGCCCCGGCCGACGTGGGCCCTGCCGGAGCCGGGCCCGGGACGAACGGAAGCGCGGTGGCAGAATCGGGTCGTGAGCGACGCGAGGGAAACGGACGAGACGTCCGGCACGGCCGCCTGGCACGGCCCGATCGGGGACGGCCGGATCGGGGACGGCCGGATCGGGGGTGGCGGCCGACCGTCCGGGGCCGGGCGGATCGAGCATGTGCGCGGTGACGCCCTGACCGGAGACACCGCGCAGACCGCGGGCATGCGGCGGCTGGAGGCGATCTCCGGCAGGACGGTCGGCTCCGAACGGCTGTGGATGGGCCGCACGCACGTCGGTCCCGCGACCAGCTCGGGCGACCATCACCACGGCGAGGCGGAGACCGCGATCTACGTGGTGTCCGGGCACCCGGTGTTCGTGTTCGCCGAGGGCGACCGCGAGGTGCGGATCGAGACCGGGCCGGGTGACTACGTGTTCGTCCCGCCGTACGTCCCGCACCGGGAGGAGAACCCGTCCGCCGACGAGGAGGCCGTCGTGGTGATCGCCCGCAGCACGCAGGAGGGCATCGTCGTCAACCTGCCCAGCCTGTGGGCCGGCGTCGAGCGGCCCGGGGCCGAGTAAGGGCGGGGAGGGGCGGTCGGCCGCCGGTCAGTAGCTCTGGAGTTCCAGCAGGTTGCCGTCCGGGTCGCGCAGGTGCGCCGAACGCAGGTTCGGGCCCCATTCGGGACGGTCGGCCGGGGCCGCCACGACCGAGGCGCCGAGGGCTTCGAGGGCCTTGGTCGCGGCGTCCACGTCGTCCACCTTGAAGACCAGCATCGAGCGGTCCTGCCCGGACGCCGGAGGGAGACCGGCCGTTCCGGTGACGGCGGCGATCGCGGCGCGCCCGAACAGCGACAGGGCGCCTTCGCCGTCCAGGTCCCAGTGCGCGTACCGGGCCTCGGGCAGCATCCTGGCGGGCTCGACTCCGAGCAGCTCGCGGAGGGCGCCGGTGTAGAAGCGGGCGCAGGCGTCGAAGTCGTCGATCAGCAGGCGGGGGTAGAGGGCGTCCATGCCGTCTCCTATCCGTTGGGGTTAACCAATGATTGGACAACCCCTACTATAGGGACATGGATCGAGCCGCGCGCCGCACCCCGCCCCGGATGCTGGGCGTCACCACCTACGCCCTCGCCCGCGCCGGACGCCTCGGGCGCGCCCGGATGGCCCGGATGATGGGGGAGCACGGCTTCGGCCTCTGGCACTTCGCCGTGTTGTCCGCACTGGACGACGCGGCCGAGCCGCCGTCCCAGCGCGACCTCGGCGCGCGGCTCGGCATCGACCCCAGCGACCTCGTGGACGTCGTCGGCGCGCTGGAGGAGCGGGGCCTGCTGCGCCGCGACCGCGACCCGTCCGACCGACGCCGCTACGTGGTCACGCTCACGCCCGAGGGCAGGGCCGAGCTGGAAGCGGTCACCGGCCGCGCCGCCGGCCTGGACGCCGAACTGCTCGCCGCGCTCGACCCGTCCGAACGGGCCGCCTTCACGGGCATGCTCCGCCGCGTCCTCGACCACCAGGAGGACATCGCCGCGCGCGGAGACGCCCCGGCGAGCGGGGACGCCTGAGCGCGCCGCGACGCCCGGGCGCTCGCGACGCGGTCGGGATCCGGTTCCGGCTAGCCGGTGGGCATCGCCTCGCGCATGCGCTCACGCGAGTGCTGCGCCTGCTCGTGCTCGTGCTCCGGGGCCCACTGTTCTTCCAGCCGCATCGCGCAGCCGAGGGCGAAGAACGTCGGAGCCCACTGCCCGACGAAGATGCCCCACCGGTCCGCTCGCTCGGTCGACTCGGCGCCGCGCGACACCATCCAGGAGACGAACGAGGCTCCGATCGACGCGGCGCCCATCGCGTAAAGGACGTTGGACGACAGGCCCATCTTGTGCAGCATGCTGACCATGGTGCTTCCTCCCTGGGAATCCGGGGGTCTTCTGACCCCGCTGAACCCCCTTCCCCGAGGCCGGGGCCCCATCGTCATGCGGGGACCAAGTCTTGCCCTGCTGGACGGGAACGTCCGCGCGGGTCGAGCCCGCTGCCCCGGACACGCCGAGGGCCCGGACACGCGCCGAGGGCCCGGCTCCCGTGGCGCGCCCACCGGAACCGGGCCCTCGGCAGGCCGGACCGCCCGTCAGTCGAACAGGTCCGGCTGCTCCCGGACGATCTGGTCGTACAGCGGCTGGTAGTTGATCCAGGCGACCAGGTCGTTGCCGAGCTGCTGGTGCGTCAGCTCCGCGTTCTCCTTGCTGATGTGGACGACCTGCCCGGCGGCCTTGGCGAGCAGCTGCACCTGGCAGGAGCGCTCCATGGTGATGAACCACCAGGCGGCGGCGTCCACCGAGTCGCCGACGGTCAGCAGGCCGTGGTTGCGCAGGATGACGGCCTTGTAGGAGCCGAGGGCGGCCGCGATCCGCTTGCCCTCCTCGGTGTCGGTGACGACGCCGGTGTAGTCGTCGAACAGGCCGTGGTCCTCGTAGAACGCGCAGACGTCCTGCGTGATCGGCTCCAGCTTCTGGCCGAGCGCCGAGATCGCGCGGCCGTGGGTGGAGTGGCTGTGCGCGGCGGCGACCACGTCCGGGCGGGCCTGGTGCACCTGCGAGTGGATCGCGAACGCGGCCTCGTTCACCGGGTAGCGCCCCTGCACCACCTGGCCCTGGTGGTTCACCAGGATCAGGTCGCTGACCTTGACGTGCTTGAAGGACATCCCGAACGGGTTGACCCAGAAGTGGTCGGTCATCCCGGGGTCGCGGGCGGTGATGTGGCCGGCCACGCCCTCCTCGAAGCCGAACTTGCCGAAGATGCGCAGCGCCGCGGTCAGCCGCTCCTTGCGGTGCCGGCGTTCCTCCTCCACGGTCGCGAAGGTCTCCGGCAGGCGGAAGATCAGGTCCTTCGCCGGCAGCATCTTCTCCAGGAACTCTTCGTCGGCGGACATCGGCCACTCCTCGGGGGTCGGATAAGTCCACAAAAGCGCACCCTTACAGGGTTCGACTAGCCCGAAGTGGCCCAATCCGGGCCGGGGAGGTTGTCCGTCGCGGACAATGGGACCGTGGACGACTCCGACCGCTACCTGCGGCTCCTCCTGGACGGCGCGGCCGACCCCGGCATGCTGGACGCCACCGTGCGCGCCGCCCGGGCCCGCTCGGCGCAGGTCGGCGAGCTGCCCGAGGCGGAGGTCCGGCGGCAC
>NZ_JBFAOF010000261.1:0-8257 GCF_040675125.1 Spirillospora sp. NPDC049652
ACCGCGGCCTCGGCGTCGTCGGCGGGCGGCGGTCGGACCGCCGCTTGCGGACGGCCAGGTACTCGATCACGCGCTCCTTGACGTCGTCGAGGCCGGCGTGGTCGGCGTCCAGCACCTCGCGCGCGCCCGCGATGTCGTAGGCGTCCTCGGTGCGCTCGTTCCACGGGATGTCGAGGACGGTGTCGAGCCAGGTGCGGATCCAGCCGCCCTCGGGCGAGGCGTCGGACGACCGCTCCAGCTTGTCGACCTCCTTGAGCGCGGCCTCGCGGACCTTCTCGGGGAGGTCGGCGGCCTCGATGCGGGCGCGGTAGTCGTCCTCCTCGCCCGCCGGGTCGCCGTTCAGCTCGTTGAGCTCCTTGCGGATGGCGTCCATCTGCTGGCGTAGCAGGAACTCGCGCTGGGTCTTCTCCATGCCCTCCTGGACGTCCTTGCGGATGGTCTCCGCGACGTCCAGCTCGGCGAGGTGGTCGCGCGCCCAGCCGATGACCAGAGTGAGCCGCTCGACCGTGTCGGCGGTCTCGAGCACCTCGACCTTCTGCTCGTCGCTCAGGTACGGCGCGTAGCCCGCGTTGTCGGCCAGCTCGGACGGGTCGTCGATCTTCTGCACGACGTCCACGACCTGCCAGGCGCCGCGCTTCTGCAGGATGGCGCTGACCAGGCCCTTGTACTCCTTGGCCAGTTCGTGCGCGCGTCCGGTGGGCGCGGGGATCTCGACCTCCTGGCCCTCGACCCACAGCGCCACGCCGGGGCCGGTCGTCCCGGTGCCGATGCGGACGCGGGACACGCCGCGCACGACCGCGCCGGGCTCGCCGCCGGGCAGCCGCCCCTCCTGCTCGATGACGCCCAGGGTGCCGACGGCCGCGTACTGCCCGTTCAGCCTCGGGACCAGCAGCACGCGCGGCTTGACCGCCGAGCGGATGCCGGGGCCCTTGGCGTGCGCGACCGCCCGGGCCGCCTCGACCGCCGCGCGGACCTCGCCCTCGGAGAGGTCCAGGGGGACGACCATGCCCGGCAGAACGGCCCCGTCGTCCAGGGGCAGCACCGGCAGCGTCAGGGTCTCGCTCATGCTCTCAGCTCCAAGTCTCTAGGGAACCCGAACCCCGGAGGGTTGAGTCATCCACACTCAAGAAAACGGAGCACGAAATAATTTCCTCAGCAACGTTCGCTCTCAGCGATCAAACCCGGACCCGGCTGGGGCAGGATCGGGCTACGCGAGAAGGCCAGGCCCGCCGCCCGCCCTCCGATATCGGCCGGCGGACGCGGCGGGCCATGGGAGGAGCACGCCTGTGATCCGGCTTCCCAAGGGGTCGTGGTGGGACTGGGACGTCGTCGCCTGGAATGCTGGTGAGCTACGTCTGGGCGCAGGGCACGACCTCACGTACGCCCACGGTCTGGAACTGGTCTTCGGCGACCCGCTCTTCGTCGTCTGCCCTGCGGCGTTCCACGACCCGGTGTTCCGTGAGCCGACACTGGACGAGGTCCGGTTCGTCGCCAGGCAGGTCGGGGAGACGCCCGCCGTGCTGGTCGCCTTCGAGGCCGACGCCGGCGGGCCCGCTCCCGCCGGCGGCCTGGTCGCGGCCGAGCGGCTCGACATCGTGCAGGGAACCGTCTTCCGGTACTGGCGCGGGGATCTGGCAGCCGGAGAGCGGCTGGCCCCTTGGGTGACGCGGCTTCCCCCGGAAGAGCGGCGGTACCCGTGACCGAGTTCGAGGACACCTACCGCCATCTGCTCTCGCTCGACACGCCGCTGCGCAGGGAGTGGCTGGTGAGCCGCTGGCCGGCGGGCGTCAGCACTGTGCACTGGTGGCTCGCCTTGATCGAACGAGGCGTGGCGGACGTCCGCCGCCAACGCCTGGGATTGCCGGCTCCGGAGCCAAGGGGTGATGTGGGACTTGCCGCCTCCCTCATCGAGTGGGCGTTGGACGAGGGGTTCCCGCCGGCACATGCCGTCGGCCCCCTCGTCCAACTCGCGACGGTGTCCCTCGGCTCCGGCGACAGGATCGAGGATCTTCCCGCCGCCGTCCGGCCGGACGGCATCGCCCGGCTGGCCCTCGGCAGCGTGCCGATGAGCCGCCGGGAGGCGCTCGACCGCGCCGCGCGACTGCGCGCGATCCCGATCACCGAGGACGACTTCGTCAAGCCGGGCGAGGACATCACCGAGCGGCTCCGAGCCATCTCCCAGACCGACGACTACCGGGACTACCACCGGCTCCTCGACATCGCGCGGATGCTGGCCGACCTCACCCCCATCATTGATCTCATCAAGGACGCCGAGCTCGTGGCGCGGCTACAGGACTGGACGGCCGCCCTGCCCGACCTCGATCCCGTCCCACCGCACGTCGGCGGGGACGCCGCTGGTTGATCTCGTCAGGCGCCGACGGGCTCGGTGACGCCGCACCACCGCTGCAGGGCCGTCCCGAGCTCTTCGAGTTCGGCGGCGGCCGGTCGCGGCGACGCCGACGCCCAAGCCACGTAGCCGTCCGGCCGGACGAGAAGGGCGGTGGGCAGCGAGGCTTGAGGACGCGCGGCGATGACGTCCACGCGGCCCTCCGGCAGGACGAGCGACACCCCCAGCGATCCGTCCTCGGTCAGGTCGAGCAGCAGAGGGCGTCCGCTCCTGGCCGGCTCGGCCAGCCGGACCGGCCCGGCCGTCGTGTGCAGCTCCATGTCCGGGACGAACCGGCCGACCAGCGGATGCGCTTCGGTCCCGCCCATGTCGTAGCGGACGTCCGCGCCCGCGAGGAGTCCGGCGAGCCGCCGCACGGTGCTCTCGTCAGCGAGCAGTTCGGCGAACAGCTCGCGCAGCCCGGTGACGTCGCCGCCCGGGGCGATCAGGGCCGACTGCGCCTGCGCGTTCATCACCATCCGGCTCGCCGCCGCCCGCCGCTCCGTCTCGTAGCTGTCCAGCAGTCCGGACGGTGCGCCGCCGCTCAGCACGGCCGCGAGCTTCCAACCGAGGTTGACCGCGTCCTGCAAGCCGAGGTTGAGCCCGGGCCCTCCGCCGGTGGCGGAGTACACGTGGGCGGCGTCGCCGATCAGGAAGACCCGGCCGTCGCGGAACCGCTCGGCGACCCGGGTGTTGCCGCCGGTCAGCCGGCGCAGCACGCGCGGCCCTTCACCGCCGGGAGGGACGAGCGGCACCTCGACGCCGAGCACGCGGCGGATGCTCTCCCGCAACTCCTCCAGGCTCATCGGGACGTCCGTCTCGGGCTGGTCCCATTCGGTGGTGCTCACCAGCGGCGGGTGGCCGGGCATCGGCGCGTACGAGAACCCGCCGTGCTCCGTCCGGTGCGGCAGGAACGGCAGGACAGGGCCGTGACCAGGGATGTCGAGCGCACCGGTCGCGGGGTCGACCCATTCCGCCGGGACCGTCGCGTGGGCCGTCCGGACGGTCATCCGGTTATAGGTGACGCCGGGGAACCCGATCCCGGAGAGCTTGCGCGTGATGCTGTGCGCCCCGTCCGCGCCTACGAGATACCGGGCCTGGAGACGGTACTCCCCGTGCGGGCCCGCGACGTCGAGGGTGACGGCGTCGTCGTCCTGCGAGAAGCCGACGACCTCATGCCCCCGCCGGATCTCCACGCCGAGTTCGACCGCGCGCTCTTCCAGCACTTGGACGATGCGTCGCTGCGGCACCGGCAGGGCGTAGACGGGGCTGTCCTCCAGGAGGCCGAGGTTGAGGCCCATCGCGCCGAACATGAAGTATCCGGAGTTGGGCTGCGGCGCTTCCCGGCTTCCGCTGAGCCGCTCGTAGAGGCCGCGGTGGTCGAGCATCCTCACGACCTGGCCGAGCAGGCCGTTCGCCTTCGGTTCCGTGCTCGGCTCCGGCAGCCGCTCCAGGACGACCGGCCGGGCCCCGGCCAGGCTCAGCTCGCAGGCCAGCATCAGCCCGTTCGGACCGCCGCCCGCGATGACGACATCAGTGACCACGTTGCCTCCTCGATGACACGCCTCTAAGGTACTGAACGTACCCTAGAGGCGCTCAAGCCGAGATGGCAACGGCAGGCATAAAGTACTCAGCGTCCCCTCTGAGGGATCGCCGGCCCCGGTCAGCCCCCGTCGGGGTTCTCCAGGCGGAAGAAGTTGCTCTGCGCGCCGTCCTTCTTGTGCTCCTGGTAGATGAAGTTGAGCTCGCGTTCGTCGAAGGTGCGGAACCAGTCGTCCCAGGAGATGTGTTCGAGGCTCTCGCCGCTGTAGCCGGGGAAGTCCATGAGCAGGCGGCCCGGCCGCCCCTCGTACTCGCTGCCGGGGACGGTGGCGGGCTCCGCCTTGCGCTCCCGGGCCCAGTTCCTGATCGTCTCGTGGTCGGTCGTGACCAGGCTGCGGCCGGCGCGTTCCTCGTGCTCGTCCGGCGAGGTCACGTGCTGCTCGTACTGGTGCTCGCCCTGGACCGGGCGGTCAGCCGGGGACATGATCGGCTCCTTCCGTCGTCCTTCGCTCTCCCTGGCCCGTGCCCCTGACCTGGGCCTTAAGCGCGCGAACGGGTCCGGAATCCGGCTTCAGCCCCAGTTCCCGTCCATGGCCGGGGAAAGCGGGAGTCAATGGGAGGATGCGGACGTGCTTAGCAATGCTGTCCACGGAACGGTGGAGCGGATGAGGGCCCGGCTCGTGGCCGCCGCCGAGGCTCCCCTTGATCCCGGAACGGCCGATGGTCCGCAGGTGGCGTACCGGTTCCTGGTACAGCGCGGAGACACCGAGCTGGCGGTCGTCCCCCTGAACGGCTCGCAGCCGGCCGTCCGGTTCCCCGCCCCCTGGCCCCGGGGGTACGGGTCGGTCGCGGTCTCTCCGAGCGGAGACGTCGCCGTGTTCGCCGGAGTGCACGCGCTGCGCGCCGTGGACGCACGCGGAGCCGTGCTCTGGGAGCACCGGCACGGATGCTGGTCGGCCGCCCTGTGCGCCGAGCGGCACGCCTCGTTCGCCGAGTACGCGGACGACGACGACCACGCGCGGGCCGACAGCGGATCGGCCGCCTTCTCGGCGGACGGCAAGCACCTCTGGGCGCATGTCCGGAACCACGACCCGGACGACGTGCGCGAGGAATGGCTGGTCCTCGATCCCGCTGACGGCACCGTGCTGGGACGAGCCGATACGGGGACGGTGGGATCGGCCTCCTTCCACCTCCCCCACCCCGATCCGTCCCGCATGGGCATGAGCGTCGGCGAAGGAGAGGAGACCTCGCCCGTTCTATGGGGGCACTGGGACGGGTCGGAGCTGAGCGTGCGGAAGTTCGTCGACGAGGTGCTCCTGGACATCAGCCCGTCCGGGCGGGAGTTCCTGACCACCGACACAGGCCAGTGGGACCTCTACCTGACCGGGCTTCCGGACGGCCGGGAGCTGCGCCGCCTGGGCCACGACACACTCCCGGCAGAGCTCCTCCACGACGGTGAGCAGCGCGTCCGGTGGGAGTACGCGGGCGCGCTCCCGTACGAGGGCCTCGCCGTCGCCGCAACCGAGCACTCCGGGGACGACCCGTGCCACTGGCTGGTCGATCTGCGTGCCATGGCCGTCCGCGGACGGATCGCCTACCCGTCCTCCGTCGCCGGCTCCCCGCTACCGGCCGGACCGGGCGCCTGGTGCACGTTGTCCGGCGACCGCGGCGGCGTCCGGTTGTGGAGCCTGCCGGACGCCTGAACGGCGCCGACCAGCCGCTCTGTCCGGAGCCGGAACGCGGGTGCGGGCCGTTCGATCCGCCCCTGTAGCGTCCTCCCCATGCGTGCGCGTGCGAGGCGGACGCACCGGACACCTCCGACTGAGAGGAACGGCATGGAACTCCTGGACCGGCTGCCCGAAGAAGCCCGCGAACGCGCGGGGAAGCGGCTGCGTGAGAACCGGATCGCCTGGTTGACGACCGTGCGCCCGAACGGCCAGCCGGTCAGTGTCGTCGTCTGGTTCCTGCTGCGCGAGGACGGGACGATCCTCCTTTACAGCCAGCCGGGCAAGGAGAAGCTGCGCAACATCGAGAAGAACCCGAGGATCAGCCTGGCGCTGGACGAGACCGAAACGGGGCACAACGTCGTCCGCTTGGAGGGCACCGCCGTGGCCGCACCCGGCCACGCGTCCGCCGACCAGGTCCCGGAGTACCGCGCGAAGTACGCCGAGCTCATCGAGACGATCTTCCAGACGCCGGAGCGCTTCGCGGCGCAGTTCTCCGAGCCGGTCGTCATCACGCCGACGCGCCTGCACGCATGACCGGCGACGTCTTCGCGGGGCTCACGACCGCGCACGTGGCCGACGCGTGCGTCCGGGCGGACGTCCCCGTGCGCTGCGGCCCCGCCGGAACCCGTTCCGTCCTCCCGGCCGCGTCCGGCGCGGCGGACTCCCCCGGGCGCGTCACCGGCCGCGCCCTCCCGGCACGTCACGTGGGCAGCGTGGACGTCTTCCTGGAGGCGTTCGAGCAGGCCGAGCCGGGCGACGTCCTCGTCGTGGACAACGGCGGACGGCTCGACGAGGCGTGCGTGGGCGACCTGGTCGTCCTGGAGGCGAGGGCGGCGGGCCTGGCCGGGATCGTGATCTGGGGCCTGCACCGCGACACCGCCGACATCCGCGCGATCGGGCTGCCGGTGTTCAGCCTCGGCTCGATCCCGTCGGGACCGCTGGGCGTGACCGCGCGTCCGCCGGAGGCCCTGGTGTCCGCGCGCGTCGGCGAGTGGACGGTGACCCGCGACGACACGGTGTTCGCGGACGACGACGGCGTCCTGTTCGTGCCGTCCGCCCGGGTGGACGAGCTCGCCGCGCTCGCCCGGGGCATCCGCGACACCGAACGCGGCCAGGCCGAACGCGTCCGCGCGGGCGAGTCCCTGCGCGACCAGCTCGCGTTCGCGGCCTTCCTCAAGGCCCGCGAGGACGACCCGGCCCTCACCTTCCGCCGCCACCTCCGCCGCCTGGGCGGCGCGATCGAGGAGTAGGCACCGCCCCGGTCCGGCCGCTCCGACCACCCGTCCGGCCGGACCGGGGAACGCTCCTGCCGGACGTCCGGGACATCGGCTGAAAACGGCTTGCCCCGCGAGGGCGGGGGACGGTTAGCGTTCGGGTGTGGATGAGATTCTGCGTGGTGAGCGGGTCGTCCTGCGTCCGGCGGACGAAGGGGACGTTCCGGCGCTGGCGGCGATCCGGCGCAGGCCGGAGGTCTTCCGGTGGTGGCGGGGCGGCGACGACATGGAGAAGGCCGTCCTGGAGGACCTCGCCGAGGACGGCGGGCACCACTACGTGATCGTCCACGACGGCCGGACCGTCGGCTGGATCCAGTGGCAGGCCGAGGAGGAGCCCGACTACCGGCACGCCGGCATCGACATCTACCTCGATCCCGACCTGCACGGACGCGGCCTCGGCACCGAGGCCGTCCGGACGCTCGCCCGGCACGTCGTCCGCGACCACGGCCACCACCGGATCACGATCGACCCGGCGGCGGACAACGCGGCCGCGATCCGCTCGTACACCAAGGCCGGGTTCCGGCCGGTGGGGATCCTGCGGAAGGCCGAGCGCGGCAACGACGGCACCTGGCACGACAGCCTCCTCATGGACCTGCTCGCCGAGGAGCTCGACGGCACCGAGTAGCGGGGCGGGGGGCATCCGGACGCGCTCACGCTCCGTCAGGCGGTTGAACCTTCCCGCATTTTCGGGGCGCGTCCGGTCAAACCCGCAGGTCGGCGGGAGGAACTTTCTTGACCTCGGTTTACGGGAGCATGATCGCGGGGTACCTCTCGCATCGAGTTCGTGACAGTGCGTGACGGTGAAGGTCAACGGCCCCCCAAGGCCCGCCTCCCGTCCTGCGACCGGGGAGGGTCCACATGCGGGACACCGCGAGGACGAGGAGGGCCACCTTCGCCCCGCCGTCCCGGCCCCTCCCCGGTTCCGCGCCGTCCGGACCCCTCGTGAGCTCCCTGCCCGGCCCGGTCGGTACGGCCGAGGATGTTCCCGGTCCGCCGGTCCGCACGACGCCCCGCCCTCCCGCCCCGGCGGCGCGCGCGGTCCCGGAAGCGTTCGGCGACACACCTCGGGTCCTCGGCCGTATCGCATCGGGCCCGGCCTCCGAGGCGGCGCGCGCCGCCGGGGACCGGCAGGGGAAGGACGGTCTGCCGTCGCGAGAGCGCGGTGCGGCGGCAGACCCCGACTCGCCCGCGGCGCCGTCGTCCCCCACGGCGACCGCGGGCGTGCACACCGCCCCGGTCCGAGGGCCGCGCGCCCGCCGGACCGGCGGCTTCGCCGCACCGGCCGGCGGCCCCACCCCCACAGCCGACGGTCGCAGGGCGCCGGTGCC
>NZ_JBFAOF010000262.1:0-8234 GCF_040675125.1 Spirillospora sp. NPDC049652
CGTCCAGCGCGGCGAGGATCGCGGCGGCGGCCTTGGCCGGGTCGCCCGGCTGGACCCCGTCCCTCGTCGCCAGAACCCGGGTCACCTTCCCCGCCGTCTCCCCGTACTCGGGGAGGGACGTCGCCGCGCGGCGCATGCTGCCGGAGCCGAGGAAGCCGGTCCGGAACGAGCCGGGCTCGACCACCGTGGCGTGCCCGCCGAGCGGACCCAGCTCGGCGTTCAGCGCCTCGGTGATGCCCTCCACGGCGTACTTGGACGCGCCGTAGACGCCCGTGGCCGGGCCCGCGGCGAGGCCGACGATCGAGCCGATGTTGACGACCCGGCCCGAGCGCTGCGCGCGGAACGCCGGCAGGACCGCCCGGGTGACGTTCAGCAGGCCGAACACGTTCGTGTCGAACAGCGCGCGGGCCTCGGCGTCGCTGATCTCCTCGACGGCCCCGAACAGGCCGTAGCCCGCGTTGTTCACCAGGACGTCGATGCGGCCGTACCGGTCGAGGGCCGCGCCCACGGCGTCCCGGGCCTGCCGCTCGTCGGTGACGTCGAGGCGGACGGTGAGGTGGTCACCGTCCAGGCCGGGCATCGCCTCCGGGTCGCGGACGGCGGCGACGACCCGGTCGCCCTCGGCGAGCGCGGCCTTCGCGATCTCCAGGCCGAGGCCGCGGGACGCACCGGTGATGAACCAAACAGACATGAGAAGTAGACCTTCTGGTGAGGTGATGCTCAGATAAGGGGAAAAGGCCAGGTCAGCCAGCCTGGACGGACCGACCGCCGGCGGCGTTCCCGGCGGGCGGGGAGGCGGTCAGCGACGCGAGGAGCTTCAGCGACTCCTCGGACGGGCTGTCCGGCTCGGCCTGGTAGACGACGAGCTGCTGCCCCGGGGCGCTGTTGACCGTCAGGACCTCGTAGCCGAGCGTCAGATCCCCGACGCGCGGATGGCGGAACAGCTTCGCCTCGCGCGTCTTCGACCGGACCTCGTGCCGCGCCCACAGCCGGGCGAACTCCGGGCTCCGGATGCTCAGCTCGCCGACCAGCCCGACCAGGCGCGGATCGCCCGGGTCGTCGCCGGACGCGGCGCGCAGGGACGCCACGCAGTTCTCGGTGACCCGGTCCCACGTCCGGTAGAAGTCACGGGCCGCCGGGTTCAGGAACAGCGCCCGCAGCAGGTTGGTCTCGTCGCCGAGCCACTCGAACAGCGCCGCGCCGAGGGCGTTGGTCCCGAGGACGTCCTGGTACCGGCCGAGCGCCAGCGCCGGGGTGTCCGGCCAGCGCGCCATCAGGGACGCCATGTTCGGGTGCAGGTGCTCCCGGCGGGACGCGCGGCGGCGGGCCGGCGCCTGGACGAGTCCGCGCAGGTGGGCGGCCGCCTCGTCCTCCAGAAGCAGCGCGTCGGCGAGCGCGTCCAGGACCTGCGCGGACGGCCGCGTCTCGCGGCCCTGCTCCAGCCGGACGTAGTAGTCGGTGCTCACCCCGGCCAGCATCGCGACCTCGTCGCGGCGCAGACCCGGGGTGCGGCGGTCCGCGCCGGGGGCGAGCCCGTGGTCCTCGGGCCGGACCCGCGCCCGCCGCGCCCGCAGGAAATCGGCCAGTCTCCGGTCGGTCATGCGCACACCTCCTGATCCGTCATGCCTCGCACGCTATGCGGCGGACGCCGGATCCGGGTGGCCCCGGCACTCCTACCCGAACGCCTCCGCGACGACGTACTCGGCGATGGCCAGGGACGACGTCGCGCCGGGCGACGGGGCGTTGCGGACGGACGTGACCGGCCCCAGGCGGCTGATGCGGAAGTCGTCCACGAGCGAGCCGTCCGGGTCGATGGCCTGGGCCCGCACACCCGCCGGTGCGTGCACCACGTCCGACGCCTTCAGCGACGGGACGAACGAGCGCGCCTCCTTCACGAAGGCGTGCTTGAACAGCGACCCGTACACCTCCTTCGCGCCCGTCCGCCAGTGCTGCCTGGCCAGCGCGCCGAAGCCCGGCCAGGCCAGCGTCTCCCGGAGGTCGCGGAGGTTCACGTCGCGGCGGCGGTAGCCCTCGCGGGCCAGGGCCAGGACGGCGTTCGGGCCGACGTCCACCCCGCCGTCCACCCGCCGCGTGAAGTGGACGCCGAGGAAGGGGTAGCGCGGGTCGGGGACGGGATAGATCAGCCCGCGCACGAGGTCCGGCCTGGTCAGCCGGTAGTACTCGCCGCGGAACGGGATGATCGCCGGCCCCGGGCCGTCGCCCGCGAGCCGGGCCACCCGGTCGGACTGCAGGCCCGCGCAGACCACCAGCCGGTCGAACACCAGCTCCTCGTCGCCGGAGGTGACCGCGACCCGTTCACCCCGGCGGGAGATGCCGGTGACCTCGAAACCGAGCCGGAGCGTCCCGCCGGCGTCGGTCACGTCGCGCGCGTAGGCGCGGGCGATCGCGGGGAAGTCGACGATCGCGGTCGTGGGGGAGTGCAGGGCGGCCACGCCGCGCGCGTTCGGCTCGACCTCGCGCAGCTCGGCGGCCGTGAGGCGGCGCAGGCCGGGGACGCCGTTGGCGGCGGCGCGCTTCTCGATGTCCAGGAGCGGTTCGAGCTCGCGGGACGTGCGCGCCACGACGACCTTGCCGCACTCGTCGTACGGCAGGCCGCGGTCGGCGCAGTACTCCTTGAGCAGGCCGATCCCGCGGCGGCACAGGGTCGCCTTGAGCGAGCCGGGGGCGTAGTACAGGCCCGCGTGGGCGACGCCGCTGTTGTGGCCGGTCTGGTGCGCGGCGACCCGGTCCTCCTTGTCGAGGACGGTGATCTCCGCGCCCGGGCGGACCTCGCCGAGGCGGCGCGCCACCGCCAGGCCGAGGATGCCCGCGCCGACCACGCCGATGCGCATTTCGGTCACCCGGGCACCCTACGGGCCGGGCGCTCCACCTGCCCAGGCTCGACCGGCTCCCGGGCACCGCCCGGAACCGGCCACCGCGCCCGCGTCACCCGGACCCGCATGCCCCCCTCGGTTGCCCGAGGTCAGCTGCCGAGGCGCTTGCGGCTCTGCGCGCGCACCCGCTTGCGCTGGGACGGGTCGAGCATCAGGTACCCGGCGACCGGGAGGCCGATCGCGGCGAGCACCAGCAGGCCGACCACCCAGGTCGGCAGGAAGAACCAGAGCACCAGTGCGACGATCACGCCGCCGATCGCGATTTTTGCCGGGGATGACATGGTCTGAACCTCCGTACGGCCGCCCACCTATACAGACGGCCGGGCCGGGCCGCCGGTTCCACGATATGTCGCGTTTCCCCGCCGGTCGAGCGACGCCCCGCACGGATCGGCGCAGGCAGCGGCCCTCCCGCCGTCCGAGCGCGCTCCGGGGGCTCAGACGCGGAGGGTGAGGCGGCCCCCGCCGAGCGCCTTCAGGACCTCGGCGTGCAGCCGGCCGTTGGTGCACACGACGCTGCCGCCGTCCGGGCCGGGCACCCCGGACAGGTCGGTGAACATGCCGCCCGCCTCCTCGACGATCACCTGGAGGGCGGCCAGGTCCCACAGCGACACCTCGGGCTCGGCGGAGATGTCCACCGCGCCCTCGGCGACCATCATGTGCGACCAGAAGTCGCCGAACGCGCGCGTCCGCCACACCGAGCGGGTGAGGTCGAGGAACCGGTCCAGCCGGCCCTGCTCCTCCCAGCCGCTGAGCGAGGAGAACGACAGCGAGGCGTCCGCGAGGTCCGCCACCTGGGACACCTGGATCCGCTGCGCCCGGTTCAGGCTGCGGCCCGTCCACGCGCCGCCGCCGCGCATGGCCCACCAGCGGCGGTGCAGCGACGGCGCGGACACCACGCCGACCACCACCTCGTCGCGTTCCATCAGCGCGATCAGCGTCGCCCACACCGGGACGCCGCGGACGAAGTTCTTGGTGGCGTCGATCGGGTCGATGACCCAGCACCGCCTGTTGCCCCCGGTGCCGACGGTCCGCCCGTACTCCTCGCCGACGACCGCGTCGCGCGGCCGCGCCCGGCTGAGCGTGGACCGGATCTGCTCCTCCACGCCGCGGTCGGCATCGCTGACCGGGGTCAGGTCCGGCTTGGTCTCGACCGCGAGGTCCAGCGCCCGGAACCGCTTGGTGGTGATGTCGTCGGCCGCGTCCGCCAGCACGTGCGCCAGCCGCAGGTCATCGGAATAGCTCGCCACGGCCGCACACGCTACCGCGACCGCCCGCCGGGACGACAGCCGGTCCGGAAGGTCGGGCGCCGGAGCGTGGCGGAAAGGCGGCGGAGCGTGCCGGGATGGGACGATGGCGGCATGGCGCACGACCTTCCCGGATGGGTGGCCGAACTGACCGACCCGCGCCGGGCCTCGACGCTCGACGAACTCGCCGACCGGCTCGTCCCGCTGGCGGAGCACGCGATCGACGTGTCCCGCCGGCTGCAGGCGTTGCTGAACGAGCTGAACGACCCGTTCAAGCGGGACGCCCTGTACGGGCGGGTCGACCGGCTGAAGACGCGGGCCGGGGAGGCGATGGACGAGATCACCGCCGAGATCGCGGCGTCCGGCGCGGAGCGGGTGGAGCGGATCTGGTCGGACTGGCTGGAGCGGACGCTCCCCGCCGACCGGGCCGGCGACCGCGCCCGCGAGCTGCGCCGCCGGCTGGAGGGCGAGATCGTCCCCGAGCTGACCCGGCGGCAGCGGGAGGTCGCCGAGAAGGTCGCCGGGCGGACGTCGGCGGCGCTGGAGGAGGCCACGCAGACGCTCCTGACGCGGGTGGAGGAGCTGGCGAAGGCCGTCACCGAGCTGATCCACGGCGTGCTGCCGATGGCGCGGGAGGGGCTGGCGCTGGCGAGCCGGATCTCGGGCCTGTCCACGCGCGCCCGGCAGTCGGGGCGCGGGCCGGTGCCGGACGACCTGCGCGAGGAGAGCACCGAGCTGTCCCGGACGTTCGACGAGGCGGTGGCGCGCCTCGAACTGGAGTGGGCCACGCTCGGCGCCCGGTCGGCGACCGTCCGGGCCGCGCTGCGGGCCGCCGAGGAGACGGCGTTCTCGCACGTCACGCAGGAGATGACCGACTGCGTGGAGGAACTGGCGCCCGAGCACGTGCGGGCGCTGCAGGAGACCGAGGCCCGCGCGGCGACGCTGTTCGAGCACCTCGCCGACGAGTGACCGCCCGACCGTCTGACCGCCCGACCGTCTGACCGCCCGACCGTCCGCCCTGGCCCGCTGCGGTCAGGCCGGGGTGATGGCCTGGGGGAAGCGGAGCAGGGCGTTCGGGTCGTACTTCGCCTTCACCGCGCCGAGGCGGCCGGCGTTCGCGCCGTAGTAGTCGGTGCGCCAGGACGCCAGTTCCGGGTCGATGTAGTTCACGTAGGCCGCGCCGCCCAGGTACGGGTCCATGGCGCGGTGGACGCCGCGCAGCCACGCCATGTCGTCGCTCGGCGCGAGGTACTGGACCGAGAACAGGGCGTCGCGGTGCGGGAAGGCCGTGGCGGACGGGGCGACGCGGCCGATCGCCCCTCCCATCGCGTCGAGCAGGACGGACCGTCCATCGCGTCCCCGGACGCGCCGCACGAGTGACTCGATCGCGTCGTCCGGGAGCGGGCGGCGCGCCATGTGCGACTTGGCGGTGTAGTCGGTGCGGGGGAACCGGCCTGCGATGTGCTGTCCGGGGAGTCGTCCCTGCGCATGGCACTCGTCCACGGTCTGCCCCACGCAGCCCGCCAGTCGCAGCATGGCGTCGGTGTAGGACTGGGGGTGGGCGGCAAGGCCCGGGCTCGCGCCGCCCACGGCGGCGGCCAGGGCGTCCGTGGCCCCGGACGGGTCGGACAGCGCGAAGCCCTCGACGGAGACGCCGCGCGTGGCGTCGAGCTGGAAGCTCGTCCAGACCTCGTCGGGCGCGGACGGCAGCCAGCGCTGCCAGCCGCGCAGCGCCTCGGCGGCCCGGGACCGCGGCCAGCTCATCGTGAACGGCGTGACCTGGTCGGGGACCCGGTGGGTCCGGTAGGTGAAGCCGACCGCGACGCCGAAGTTGCCGCCGCCTCCGCCCCGGCAGGCCCAGAACAGGTCGGGTTCCCGGGACGCGTCGCACTCGCGGACGACGCCGTCCGGCGTGACGATCCGGAGCGACTCGACGGCGTCGCAGGTCAGCCCGAACGCCCGGGAGGTCGCGCCGAGCCCGCCGCCGAGCGTCAGGCCGGAGACCGAGACCGTCGGGCAGCTGCCGCCGGGGACGGTGAGCCCGCGCGAACCGAGCCGCGCGTACAGGTCGATGAGCCGGACGCCCGCGCCGACCGTGGCGTGGCCGCCGCCGATGTCGATCGCGTCCATCGGCGAGACGTCGATGACCAGGCCCGTTCCCGTGGACCAGCCCGCGTAGTTGTGGCCTCCGCTGCGCACGGCGACGGGAATCCGCTGCCGCGCGGCGAACGCCATGCACTCGGCGACGTCCGAAGGCTGGGCGCAGTAGGCGATCCCGGCGGGCCGGACGTCGTCGAAGCGGGGGATGTAGAGCCGGCGGGCGCGGTCGTAGTCGGCGTCCCCCGGGCGTACGACCCGGCCGTGCAGCCCGCGTGCGAGCGCGTTCCAGTCAGCGGGCCCGGTCGGGGAGGCCCGGCTCGTGCGCGCGGGGGAGGGCTTGCCGGGGGACGAGGAGCATCCGGCCAGGATGCCCGCTCCGGCCGCCAGGAGGAACGTACGCCGTTCTAACGCCATGACCTCGTCACTTGAGCTGGAAGGACTTGCAGAACTCCTCGTAGGCGCTCAGGCCGCCGTCCCAGTCCTTCTGCGAGGCGGCGAGCAGGATGGCCTCCGCGCCACCGCTGACCTGGAAGACCCGGACCTTCACCCTGCCCTGCATGTCCTTCCCGTCGGTCGCCTTGGTGAACGTGAACTCCAGTTCCGCCGCGTCGTGGCCGCCGAGCGGTACGGAGTTCCGCCGGTTGACCTCGTGGTAGGTGCGGTAGTCGCCGCTCTCGCGAAGGCGCCGGCTGACCTGGTCGAGCGTCACCGCGTTGCTCACGAAGAGACCGGTCGACTTGAACGCCGAGATGCCCCGGACGACGCCCGCCGCCGGGTCGCGGAACGTGGCCTGCCCGCCGCTGTCGGTCACCGTCCAGCCCGTGGGGTAGGCCGCCTTGAAGTCTCCTCCGTCGTAGAGCGTGTAGCCGCTGGCTACGGGCGCTGAGGACGACGGCGCCTGACTCGTGGGCGAGGTCGCCCGCGCGGTCGGCGGGGAGGAGGTGGGCGGGTTCCCGGTCGCGCTGGTGCGGCTTCGGTCGTTCAGGGAGACGGCCATGACGACGACCGCCGCCAGCAGCAGGATGCCGAGCGCCCCCGCCGGGATGACGATCTGCCACGGCACCCGTCCGGACGGCGCTGGCGGCCGGGTGTCCTCCCCGGCGGACGGCGCGAAGGGCGGCGGTGCGGGCGGCGGCACCGGCGACGGGACGTGGACGTCCACCGAAGGGTCCTTCGGCGGGGGGGGTCGGAGAGCCGGGCACGGCCGGAGAGAGCCACGGCGCCGGGGCGTCCGGAGCGCCGGCCGCCGAGCCGTCCGGCGGGCCGGGGACCGGGGCGGGCTCCTGGACGGCCCGCCGCAGCGCGCGCTCGGCCTCGTCCGCGTCCATGCGGCGGTCCGGGTCGCGTTGCAGCAGCCCGGTCAGGACGGGGGTGAGCGGCCCGGCGAGGCGGGGCGGGTCCGGCTCGTCCGCCAGCAGCGCGGCCATCACGTTCCACACGCTGTCGCGCTGGTACGGCGGGCGGCCCTCGACCGCCGCGTACAGGGTCGCGCCCAGCGACCAGAGGTCGGACGCGGGCGTCGCCTTCTGGTGCCGGGCCTGCTCGGGCGCGAGGTAGGCGGGGGAGCCGACGACCACGCCGGTCTGCGTCAGCGTCTCGTCGCCCGCGATGGCGGCGATCCCGAAGTCGGTCAGGACGGCCCGGTCCGCCCCCAGCAGCACGTTCCCCGGCTTCACGTCGCGGTGGACGACCCCGGCGGCGTGCGCGTGCCGCAGCGCGTCCAGCAGGTCGAGGCCGATCGCGGCGACGCGCTCCGGCGGCAGCGGGCCGCCCTCCCGGTCGAGGTGCGCGTCCAGCGCGGGCGCGCGCACGAGCCGCATGACGATCCAGGGCCGCCCGTCCTCCTCGACGACGTCGTGGACGGTCACGATGCCGGGATGGTCGAGCCGGGCCGCCGAGCGGGCCTCCCGGAACGTCCGCTCGTGCACCCGCCGGACCTGCTCGTCCGCGAGGCCCGGCGGCAGGACGACCTCCTTGACCGCGACCTCGCGGTCGA
>NZ_JBFAOF010000263.1:0-8212 GCF_040675125.1 Spirillospora sp. NPDC049652
GCGATCCGCCAGCCGTCGCCCGGCGCGCCCACGATGTTCGCCGCGCTCGTGCGCGCGCCGTCGAAGAACACCTCGTTGAACTCCGACGTCCCGGTCGGCTGGACGATCGGCCGGACGTCCACGCCGTCCTGCCGCATCGGGACCAGCAGGTACGACAGCCCGTGGTGCCGCGCCGAGCCGGGTTCGGTGCGGCACACGACGAAGCACCAGTCGGCCTCCACGGCCAGCGACGTCCACACCTTCTGTCCGTCGACCCGCCACTCACCGCCGTCCAGGACTGCCCGCGTCTGCACGTTCGCCAGGTCCGAACCCGCGTTCGGTTCGGAGTAGCCCTGGCACCACAGCTCCTCGACCGCGACGATCGGCGGCAGGAACCGGGCGCGCTGCTCGTCGGTGCCGAACGCGATGACCGTCGGCCCGAGCAGGTTCTCGCCGATGTGGTTGACCCGCGCGGGGGCGTCCGCGAGCGCGTACTCCTCGTGGAAGATGACCTGCTGCTCCAGGCTCGCGCCGCGCCCGCCGTACTCCTTCGGCCAGCCCACGCACGTCCAGCCGGCGCGTGCCATGTGCCGTTCCCAGGCGAGCCGCTCCTGGTGCGCCTCGTGCTCGCGGCCCGGTCCACCGAGGCCGCGCGCATGCGCGAAGTCCCCGGACAGGTGCGTCTCCAGCCAGCCGCGGACCTCGGCGCGGAAGGACCGGTCCTCGGGGGTCTCGTTCCGGTTCACGCCCCGGACTCTACCAAACAGTTGTTAGAAAGAATCGCCGAGGAGGGCCCCGGACCGGGCCCTCGTGAGGACGTCTCAGGCGACGCGGAAGGCGAACAGCGTGGTGTCGTCCGCGGAGCGGTCGTGACCGATCCGGCTCAGCACGCGGTCCAGAACGGCGTCCGGATCGGTGTCCGGGCACTCGCAGAGGATGTCGCAGAGCCGCGCGATGCCGTCCTCGAGATCGGCGTCGCGGCGCTCGACCAGCCCGTCGGTGTAGAACAGCACCAGGTCCCCGGGCTCCAGGAGCGTCGAGTTCGTCGCGTAGTCGTAGTCCTGGGCCGCGCCCAGCAGCGGATCGGCCTCCGACGCCAGCGCACCAGCCTTGCCGTCGCGCAGCAGCACGGGCGGCGGATGCCCCGCGCTCGCCCACTCCAGGTACCGCGACTGCGGCTCGAAGTGCGCCACCACGGCCGTCCCCGTCGAGGCGGGCTCCAGATCGCTCACCAGATCGTTCAGCCAGCCGACCAGCCGCCCCGGAGAACGCCCCGTGTATGCCATCCCGAGCAGCCCGTTCCGCATCCGCGCCATCGCCGCCGCGGCCGGAAGCCCGTGCCCCGCCGCGTCCCCGACGGCCATCAGCGCCCGTCCGTCGGCCAGCGAACGCGTCGCGAACCAGTCGCCGCCGATCCGCGCGTCGCTCTCGGCCGCCAGCGACCGCACCGCGACCGTGACGCCCGGCAGCTTGCGGACCCCGCCGGAGTCCGGATCGGGCAGGATCGCGCGCCGCAGCGTCGCCGCGACCCTCCGCTCCTGCGCCGTCAGCGCCTGCTGGCGCAGTATCTCCCGGCGCGTCCGGGCCAGCGCCCGCTCCACGCCCCGCCGCCGCGTGATGTCCTGGGACACCAGGTTGATCGTCACCGGACGGCCCGACGCGTCCAGCACCGGCTCGGCGAACACCCACAGGTGCCGCTGGCGGCCGCTCGGCAGCACCACCCGGTGCTCCACCTCGACCGGCTCCCGGCGCGCGAACAGCGTCCGCAGGCCTTCGGAGATCAGCTCCCGGTCCTCCTCGTGGACCACCTCGGCGATCTCGTCCGGCACCAGCAGCCCGTCCGGCGCGTCCAGCCCGTAGTTCGCCGCCATCTGCGGCGACCCGGTGATCCGCCCGGTCGCCAGGTCCCACTCGCCGAACCCGATCGCGACCAGGCGCTCGGCGCGCTCCAGCCGCCACCGCATCCGGTCCTCCCCGCGCAGGTAGCGCCAGGAGACGACCACACCGGTCTCCACCCGCACGCACCGCACGGTCATCCGGGACGCGCGCGCCACACCGTCCCGTGCGGACGAGTACAGGAACGGTCCGCGTGCGAACGGCTCGCCGGTCTCCAGAACCCGCACATAGGCCGCGAAAAGCCCTGACAGGGCCGCTCCGGGCTCGGTACGCAGCAGCCGCCGCCCGATCAGCTCGTCCGGCGCCCGCTCGAAGAGATCATCGACCGAGGGGTTCACGTCGGCGTACAGGAAGTCCACGACCCGGCCGTCAGCGTCCCGCACGGGCACCAGATGCGCCGCCGACGTCAGCGACGCGCCCAGCACGGCCCGCGCCCCGGGATCGTCCTTCAGGCCCGCCAGCGCGACCGCGTCGTGCTCGGTGTCGGCCGCCGCCACCCGCCGCAGCAGCTCCTCGGCGACCGGCTCGGCCTCCGGCGGCGCCTCCGCGACGACCGCGCCGCGCCCGACCCCGCCCAGCGGCGTCTCCGCCGTCTCGTTGAACGCCCGGTCGCCGTCGACGACCAGCGCGGCCGCCTCGTCCAGCTCCAGGTCCAGGTCCCGCGCCAGCCAGATCAGGTGCTGCAGGGCCTCCCCGGACGGGCAGCCCAGGCGCTCGGCGAGCACGACACGAGCCTCGGAGAGGACCGCGCGCTGCTGCGCTCCGTCCCCCACTCCGGCCAGTTCGGCGCTCATCGGCATCGCACCCGTCTCCGTCACCCGGTTTCCCTCCACGACATTCATGACCGTACAGTCACGAACGCCATGTAAACGGATGCTCATTCCTTAAATCGGTAAAGTCCGGTTACTCACCGGCCGCCCGGAACACCTCCCGCGTAAGGGCTGTGACCTGCCGATAAGCCGTCGCGAAGGAAGTTCCCGCGGGCTGCAACGTGAGCACCACCACGATCTTGTCCCCGACCACTCCGGTCGTGTGCAGCACCGGCCGCCCGATCCCCAGATCAGGCCCCAGCGCCGGCACCGCCTCGCCCGCCCGGCACGGCCGCCCCGGCGCGTCCCCGAACCCCGACCAGCCCTGCTTCACCGCCCACGGCCGCCTCAGCGCCCGCGGAATCCCGAAGTACTGGTCGAACTGGTCCGTCCCGCACCGCGTGGCCCGCCGCAACTCCCCCAGCACCTTCTCGCGCGTCCCCGCCGGCACCTCGTCCAGCACGTACCGGTAGACCTTCACGACGTCCGCCGCGCTCAACGCCGAATAACCCCAGAACGTCGGCTTCTCCGGTGGCGGCGGCGCCGTCTCGGTCAACCCGATCTTCCGCGCCATCCGCGTCACGATCGCCCCGCGCCCGTTCCGCCGCCACAACTCCGACGCCGCCCCGTCGTCACTCGACCGCAGCATCGGCCCCAGCAGCGGATCGTCCCCGCGCTCCAACTGGTCCAGCGCGATCAACAGCTTGATCACCGAAGCCGACCGGAACACCCGATGCGGCGCCCGCTGCACCACCGTCTTCCCATGGGCGAACACCGCGTACGACGCCCGCACCCCGTCCGGCACCCGAACCGGCGGCACCAAGGCCCGCCTCTCCGGCGACGCGCTCCGGACCGTCCCACTCTCCACCGCGACAGGCGCCCTTCCGTCCGCACACCCGGCGAGCGCCCAGCCCAGGACCACGACGGCGACCAGCCTCCGCCCCACGCCACCAGGCACCCGACCCGTCACCCGCTTCCCGGTACGCACTAGCCCTGGAACTGCGCTAGAGTAATCACGCCCGCTCAACGAGGGGGCAAAAACCGGGACGTAGCGCAGTTTGGCAGCGCACTTGACTGGGGGTCAAGGGGTCGTGGGTTCAAATCCCGCCGTCCCGACCAGGCATTAAGCCAGGTCAGAAAGGGCTTCGGAGCATCGCTCCGGGGCCCTTTTTTCGTTCCCGATCTGTTCGGGGAGCCAAACGGGGAGCCACCTGCACCGGACCTACGCGGACTTGCCGCGACCGAACACGGAGTTGATGGCCTCCGCACCCTTGGTGCTCACCGAGCTTGGCCTTCTTGGTGATGAGGCGGAACGCGCGCCGCACGTTCGCGGCGTCGAGCGGCGTGCCGGTCGGCGAGCAGAACACCAGATCGTTGTTCTGCCACGACTCCCCCGCCTTGAGCTTCTGCGCGGCCTGACGAGCGTGGTGCGTCTTGAGCGCCTCGGCAGCCTGCTCCGGAAGCTCCAGCGTCCGACGAGACTTCTCAGTCTTGGTGTCACCGTCCTTGCGGACGGAGCGCCAGACGTAGAGCGCGAACCGCTCGTGCGCGAACCCGGCCTCCTTGCTCCGGTTTGCCCGCCGTGGTCGCTCCGTGGTCGCTCGGCGGACATCCAACGCCCCGACCGCGTCCGCTACGATCCCCAGCACCAAGGACACGCCGCCCCGAACCGCGCCAGTAGGGTCCACAGCGGTCCGGTGGCCCAGCGCGCCCGGGTAGCGGCGTTCCCTACGCCTTTGGTCGTGTGAGCGCCCGTCAGCCCCGTTGACCCATCGGGATGCCGCGTCAGAACGAACAGGCGGCCAGGCGTTGACGATGACCGGCGCACGCGGTGCGCATCGCGTGCTGAGGTGCAGCGTGCAGACTCGCGGCAGCGAGTCACCGTGGCCTGTGGGCGAGAGCGCAGCGCCCTCCACCGCCGGATCATCTAACCGGCCGGGACGATCTGAACCACGACGCATGCGTCGATCCGCCGTAGGCAAGTGCGGCGCAGGGATCGCCGACAGGTCAGCGCAGTCGGTAACACCAGCCTCATTCCACTGCGTCCGGACCAGAATCTGCCTGCGCGCTCGGTCCCCACTGACGATCGCCTATGAAACAGCCGTCCGGGTGGTCAGACTGCTGAGGCCATTTAGGACCGCGTCGGCCAGGCGGGCAACGTGGTGAGGCAAAGTTCGGCGGGGTGGTCAGACAGCGAGGCGGGCGGACTCGGCTGCGGGTGGTGATGTCCGTTGCGGAGGCGGTTTGGGCGGCGCTTCGCAGGCTATGCGGAGTCTGATTCGGCAAGGTCGTCAGCGGTGCCGGCCACTGCTGGTCCGCAGTTGTCCGGGAGGTGGGCGATGACTGCGGTGATGGCGTCGTAGGGGTTGTCGACTTCTGTGATGGCCGGTCCGTCGGATGAGCGCGCCCAAGTGACCCGGTAGGTCCCGTCCGACAGGGGGCTGACCACGGGGATGTCGTGGGTGTAGGGGAATCCGGTGCATCGGCTGAAGTTCAGGGTGCGGTGGCTGTGGAAGGGGAACAGGGCCCGCAGCTGGGGGCGGGCGTAAGCGGCCTCGATCAGGTCGTGATCGATATGTGCGGCTGCGGTGGTTCGATAACTTGCCCACTCGGCTTCGACCGCGTCACCGCGTTCGTAAGCTTCGGCGAGTGGCCCGTACTCGACGAACGGGCAGAGAGTTTTCAGCTCCCTGACGCGGGTGCCCGCCTGCCAGCGCCCGACGGCCTCCGCCGCCGCAGGCAGGTCACCGGTTCGGGCCTTGGCCATCATGACGCCCTGGTCCCAGAACTCCATCAGCAAGCAGCGCTCCTGGCGGGCCGCGGTCACGCTCACGTGCCGGTGACGGTCACCGACCTGAGTTGCGCAGTCCCACCAAGCCGGAACCCTGGTCAGCAGCGCCGTCAGCTCATACCCCGCGTGATCGAGGGCGGTCTGCATCGCGTTCTTGAGGCTTCCGGCCTGGCCGATCTCCGGGTAGAGGCGGGCATAGTCCTCCCGCGGCTGCCGTGTCACGCCTTCCACTGTGCCACGCGACCGCGACGACGAGCCGACGACGATTCCGCCGGACCTGCCGTCCGCGCGCCGTCATCCACCATTCGACCTCCTGATCGACCGAGCGGACAACATGATCAACAGCTTTGTATGGGGGCGTTGGGCGTAAGCGCCGCGACCGCATGCTGGCCATCGGAGCCGTCGTGACGAGGGAGCGCCGCTGCCTGACTGAGAGGTGCATCCGGCGGCGTCCGATGGCGTCGTGCTCGCATGCCGTTATGACGTCACTTGACGGGCGTTCACGCTGGTCTCCGTCGCGTCCGCAGCAGGTTCTGACCAATCGTCGTCAGGGTTCGTCGGGTCATGAGGCGATGGTCTTCCAGAAGGCGCACTGGTGTTCCGTGCTGCGGTCGGTCTGGCCGATCGTGGGGGTGGCGAGTGATTGCACCCAGCCGTTGGCCTGGAAGGGCATCCAGCGGGGCTGTCCGCTGCTGTTGGGGTCTCCGGCGGCGGCGAACCGGGTCCAGTAGCTGATCATGGCCCTGGAGAGCTGTCGCTGGGCGGGGGTCTGGGGGCCGGGGAGCTGCTCATCGTCGAACAGGTACTGCAGTTCGGCTCCGTGGAACGCGCGGGTGGGGAAGTTGGGTTTGGGCAGGGTGGTGAACCACGGCGCCGTCTCGTCCGCGAACTCGTAGGCGTAGACCGGAGTGTGCGCGGCGAGGGCGCTGTCCCGGTCCTGGGCGGGGCATCCCCAGGCCCAGTCGGTCACGACCGAGGCCAGGGCCTCGCCTGCGGAGTGGAACTTGGCGACCGGATACCGGGCCAGAACGCGCTGCAGGTCGGCCGGGCTGAACAGGGCGGCGAGCTGCTCGCGATAGCCGGCCGGAGTGGTGACCTTTCCGGTGGCGACCTCGATCGCCGCAGTGAACAGGCGGTGTTCGTCCCGGGTGGTTCCCTGCATGACGGGGACGCGATTGAAGTGGCCGGTCGCGAAGGCGCGCTCCGGGCTGAGGGGCAGGAAGCCCCCACCGACGGTGGGACCTGACCCGACACCGACGTCCGACAACTTGGCCAGCTTGCTGACGGGCTTGGCGCGCAGGCAGGCCGCCGCGGTCACCGGGTTGGCACAGCCGACCTTGGCCGCCATCTTGAGACCGTTCTCCTGACGGGCGGCGCGGGGCAGCGGGAACCAGGTCGGAGGCCCCGGTGACCACTTCTCACCGGTGCACGCCGCGCTCTGCACGATCGCCCGATGGAACAGGCCAGCCGATGTCGGCGCGGCGAGTTGGGCGCAGACGCTGGTCCCGCCCGCGGACTCGCCGAAGATCGTGACGTTGCCGGGGTCACCGCCGAATGCCGCGGCGTTGCGCTGCACCCAGCGCAGTGCGGCCTGCTGGTCTTCGAGACCGAAGTTCCCGGACAAGTTCCGGGCCTTGCCGTGGTCGAGGGCCGGGTGGGCCAGGAATCCGAAGACTCCGAGCCGGTAGTTGGGGCTGACCACGATCACGTCGCCGTCGGAGGCCAGCCGCTGCGCGCCGTACAGGCTGGCGGCGCCGCTGATGAACCCGTTGCCGTGGATCCACACCATCACCGGCAGTTTGCGTTTCCCGGTGGTGCGCGGCGTGGTGACGTTGAGGAACAGGCAGTCCTCTGTCGTGCTGGCCTTATCAATCAGCCCGGCGGCCTGGGCGCAGCGGTTGCCGGGCTTGGTGGCGTCTCGCACTCCCTGCCACGGCTTGGCCCGTTGCGGCGAGGCCCAGCGCAGGTCGCGCACCGGTGGGGCCGCGTACGGAATCCCTTGGAACACCCTGGCATTCGACTCGATCCTGCCGCGGACGGCGCCTGCATCGGTTCGAACCACGGTGGAGGCGGCAGGGCCGTTGTCGCCGCGAACCGGTGACAGCCCGTCGGCCGCCCCTCCACCGACGATCAAGCTCGAGAGCAGCACCGCGGTCAGCAGCACCACCACACTGCCGCGCCGTCGGGTGCGCCTGCCCGGCGCGTGATGTCGATGCAGCGGTTTCATGTCGCGCTCCCTCTGACTTATTTGTGTGTGGGCCACACGAACTTAAGTGTGGGGCATACACGAAGTCAAGGTAGGGTCGGCCTTGACAGGGATCCCCGGACGAGCGGAGGAGGCCACCGGATGCCGGGCACGGAGGACTCCGAGCTGCCGCCAGGACTGGCCTTGGCGTGGGGTGTCCCCGTCAAGACGACCAAGCTCGGGCGCAAGCCGTCGCAGAGCGTCGAGCAGATCGTCGCCGCGGCCGTCGAGTTGGCCGATGCGGACGGATTCGGCGCCTTGTCGATGCCCAAGATCGCTCAGCGCCTCGGGCTGACCGCCAACGCGATCTACCGGTACGTGAGGTCCCGGGACGAGTTGCTGGTCCTGGTCGCCGAGGCCGCCTGGGGGCCGGCACCGGACCTGGCGTCCGGGGCGGGAGACTGGCGCGATGGGGCGAGCGCGTGAACCGACGTCGCTCCGGCCGAGCTCCAAGGTGAGAACCGGCTGGATGTGCCGTGCGGCTCCTCCGAG
>NZ_JBFAOF010000264.1:0-8177 GCF_040675125.1 Spirillospora sp. NPDC049652
CGCGGTGGCCGTCGCGGACCGTCCGGCCGCCCGCCGCGACTACGCGCCCGGCGACGAGCGCGGCCTCACGCTGCTCGGCTTCGTCGGGTTCCGGGACGAGCCCGACCCGTCCGCCCCGGCCGCGCTGGAACGGCTCGCGGGGCTCGGCGTGGCACTGGTCGTGGTGACCGGCGACCACCCGCTCGTCGCCGTCCGGACCTGCCGGGACACGGGCCTCGTCCCCGGCCGCGTCGTGCTCGGCGCGGAGCTGGACGACCTGCCGGACGCCGCCCTGGACGCCCTGCTCGCCCCGCCGGACGGCACCGCCCCCGTGTTCGCCCGCGTCGACCCAAGGCAGAAGGCGCGGATCGTCGGGGCGCTGCGCCGCACCGGCCGGACGGTCGGCTTCCTCGGCGACGGCATCAACGACGCGCCCGCGCTGCGCGCCGCCGACGTCGGGATCTCGGTCACCGGCGCGGTGGACCTGGCCCGCGAGTCCGCCGACGTCGTGCTCGCCGGCCGCGACCTGTCGGTGCTCGCGCACGGCATCACCGAGGGCCGCCGGACGTTCGGCAACGGCGTCAAGTACATCCGGATCGCGGTGACGTCGAACGTGGGGAACGTGGCGTCGATGCTGGCGGCGAGCGTGCTGCTGCCGTTCATGCCGCTGCTGCCGCTCCAGGTGCTCGCGCAGAACCTGCTGTTCGACCTGTCGCAGCTCTCGCTCGCCCGCGACCGGGTCGACCCGGCGGACCTGCGCGGCCCGCGCACCTTCGACGCGCGCGAACTGGCCCGGTTCGCGGCGGTGTTCGGCGCGCTCGGCGCGCTGTTCGACCTGGCCGCCTTCGGCTTGTTCTGGTGGCTGCTGGAGGCCCGCTCGGGACCGGGCGGCGTGGCCCTGTTCCACACCGGCTTCCTGGTGGAGAACCTGCTCGCCCAGGCCCTCACCCTGCTGGTGCTGCGCGGGCGCGGCCGCCGCAGGGGGTCGCCGCGAGCGGCCCGGACGGTCGTCGCGGCGGCCTGCCTGCTGGCGCTGACCGCGCTGCTGCTGCCGCTGTCGCCGCTGGCCGGGCCGCTCGCGCTGGCGCCGCTGCCGGTCGCGGCCGTGCCGCTGCTGGCGGCCGTCCTGGCGGGCTACGGCACGGCGCTGGTGATCGTCCGGAACCGCTACCTGAAAGCGGCGTAACCTGGACGTAGAGGACGGTGAACAGGGCGGCTCAGTGGCGCGGCCGGTCGGCCTTGTCGGGGCTGCCCTGCTGCTCCAGCTGGGACCTGATCTTGTCGCGCTCGGCCTCCAGGTCGGCGATCTGGCCCTGGAGCTCCTCGCGCATCTGGAGGTCCTGGCCCGCGTCGCCGTAGTCCTGCGGGATCGATGCCGACTCCTCGCCCAGATCGGCGCCCTCGCCGCGCAGCCGCTTCAGGGTCGCTTCGACGTTCTCCAGCCGTTTCCGCAGGTCAGATGAGGTCATGCCGGGTGATATTCCCCTAGCTGACCGGACATAACGCCCTCCCTCCCCGGGAATCACCCAGGGGAGGGCTAGGCAGGAGGGACTCATGGTCCACGGAGAGAACGAGGAAGAGCAGCTCAGGTACGAGACCGAGATGGGCGACGACGAGCAGGAGTACACCACCCGCTCGACCGAGCGCTACATCGAGGACCCGCCCGCCGACCTGGTGATCGAGGGAGACCCCGAGCCGGACGACGGCCGCCTCGGCATCGTGCGCGAGAACGCCGAGGAGTACCGGCGCGGCGACCGGCGGCGCGAAGAGACCGAGTGGGACGACCGTCCCGCCGAGGTCACCGCCGTCCGGGACAGGCGTGGCAGACCGCCGGAGGAGGACGCCTTCGCCGACGACCTCCACGCGGAGACCCGTCCCGGCGGCTACTCCCCCGAGCCCGACTGACCGTCCCGCGCGTCGGCCGCGGCCAGGGCCGCTTCGACGGCGGCGCTGAACCCTTCCAGGTCGTGGGAGCCGCCGTACTCGACGCCGTTCAGGAAGAAGGTCGGCGTCCCGGTGATCCCCGCGCGCTGCCCGGCCCGCCTGACCTCGCCCACCCTGTGCTCCAGCTCCCGGACGTCCTCCCAGGGGAAGAAGCCCATCCGCTTCGAGTAGGCGAGCAGGTCGCGGTCGTTCAGCGCGAGCTGGTGCGCGAACAGCACGTGGTGCATCTCCCAGAACCGGCCGTGGGTCGCGGCGGCCTCGGCGACCAGCGCGGCGGGCATCGCGTGCGGGTGGATCTGCTGGAGCGGGAAGTGCCGGTACACCAGTCGCAGCCGGTCCCCGTACCGCTGCTTCAGCTCGTCCACCGCGGGCTGGACGGCCCCGCAGTACGGGCACTCGTAGTCGCCGTACTCGATCAGCGTGACCGGGGCGTCCGGCGGCCCGAGGACGTGGTCGGCGGACGTGACCGGCGGCAGCGGCTCGTTCGCGGCGTCCGGCTCGGTCCCGCCCGAGGGCGGCGCGCACACCCCGCCGCGGTCCCAGACCAGCCGGAAGATCAGCCAGCCGAGCCCGGCGGCCAGCAGCGATCCGGCCAGGATCCCGATCTTCGCCTGGGACTGCAGGTCCGGCCGGTCGGTGAAGGCGAGGTCGGTGATGAACAGCGACACCGTGAACCCGATGCCCGCGACCGCCGCGCCGCCGAGCAGCTGCCCCCACACCAGCCTCCCGGGGAGGTCGCCCCAGTCGAGGCGCAGCGGGATCCAGGTGCCGAGCGCGATCCCGGCGAACTTGCCGGCCACCAGGCCGAGCACGACGCCGAGCGTGACCGGGGACGTCGCGGCGCGCCGCAGCGACTCCGGGTCGAGCCGGACGCCCGCGTTGGCCAGTGCGAACAGCGGGACGATCACGTAGCCCGTCCACGGGTGCAGCAGGTACTGCAGGCGCTCGTTGACCGACACGGTCGACACGACCGAGCGGCGCGCCGCCCGCGCCAGCTCCGGGCTCGGGTCGCGCTGGAGCGCCTGCACCAGCTCCCCGGCGCGCAGCCGCTCGGTGTCGGGCGGCGCGTACACGTTCACCAGGACGCCCAGCACGATCCCGGCGATCGTCGGGTGGACGCCGCTGCGCAGCACCGCTCCCCACACGAGGAGGCCGAGCAGGAGGTAGACCGGTCCGCGCCCGACGCTCAGCCACCGGACGGCCACGATCAGCGCGAACAGCCCGAACGCGGCGAGCAGCGGCCAGACCGACAGGTCCTCGGTGTAGAAGATCGCGACGACCGAGATCGCGCCCATGTCGTCGACGACCGCGAGGGTCAGCAGGAACGCCCGCAGCGGGTCCGGGCAGCGCGCCCCGATCACCGCGAGCAGCCCGAGCACGAACGCCGTGTCGGACGCCATCGGGATGCCCCAGGCGCTTGACCCCGGCCCGCCCGCGTTGACCGCGTAGTAGAGCAGCGCGGGGACGACCATGCCGCCGAGCGCGGCCACCGCCGGGACGGCCACCACGCGGCGCTCGCGCAGCTGCCCGACCTTGACCTCGCGGCTGATCTCCAGCCCGATGACGAAGAAGAACAGCGCCATCAGGCCGTCGTTCACCCACTCGCGGAGGGTCAGGCCGAGCTCGTCGCCGTCGAGGATGACCGAGAGGCCGGTCTCCCAGAACTCCTCGTAGGAGTCGTGCCAGGGCAGGTTGGCCCAGATCAGCCCGGCGGCCGTCGCGGCGAGCAGCACGAGCGTGCTGCCGGTCTCGGTGGCGAGGAAGGAGCGCAGCCCCTCCGGCACCCGCGCGGCGACCGGTCCCGGCTCCGCCGTCCCGCCGGGGCGCTCCGCCGTCCCGCCCGGAGGCTCCGCCATCAGGCCCGTCCCCGGCCCGCGTCAGAGGCGGATGACGAGCTTGCCCCGCGCGCCGCCGCGCTTGACCTCGGCGAGCGCCGCCGGGGCGTCGGCCAGATCGACCTCCCGGTCGATGCGCACGGTCAGCTTGCCCCGGTCGATCAGCTCCGCGAGCGTCGCCAGCAGCTCGCTGGACGCCTTGTTGACGAAGTTGACCGCCCGGATGCCGCGCTTCTTCAGCCCCGCCGTGTTCGCCTGCCCGATCGTGGACGCGACGACCCCGCCCTTGCGCACCGCCCCGGCGAGCTCGTCGAGCCGCCGCTCGTCGTCGACCAGGTCGATCACGATGTCCAGGCCGTCCGGATGGGCCTCGGTGACCGACTCGAACAGGTCGCCCTCGCGGTGGTCCACGGTCTGGTCCGCGCCGAGGCCGAGCATCGTGTCGGTCATGTCCGGCCCGGCGGTGGCGATCACCCGCGCGCCCTTCAGCGCCGCGAGCTGGACCACCGCCTGCCCCACTCCGCCGGTCGCGCCGCAGACCAGGACGGTCTTGCCCTCGTCCACCCCGGTCGTCTCGACCAGGTTGTAGGCGGTCATGCTCGCGGTCGGGACGGCGGCGGCCTGGCTGTAGACCATCTTCTCTGGCATCGTCGCGACCGGGCCGTCCGCCGCGACGACGGCGTACTCGGCGTAGCTGCCGAGGCCGCGCGGCACCGCGCCGAACGAGCCGTACACCTGGTCGCCGGTGCGGTACCGGTCGACGCCCTCGCCGACCTCCTCGACCACGCCCGCGCCGTCCTGGCCGAGGATCAGCGGGAAGGACGCCTCGACGGCGCCCTTCATCGCGCCGTCGGCGACCTTCCAGTCGTACGGGTTCACCCCCGCGGCGACCAGCTTGACCAGGATCTCGCCCGGACCCGGCTCGGGCCGGTCGAGGTCCATCAGCGACGGCGTGGCGCCGTACTCCGACACGGCGATGGCACGCATGCGGCTCTCCCCCGTTTCCCCCGTCGGAGATGATCTACCCAGGGTCCGCCAAACCACACGACCGCGCAGGTCAGCGCGCCGGGCGAGGCCGAGATCGGGAACGGATCAGGGGACGGTGGGGGCGCGGTCCGGGCCGTCGTCCGGGCCGCCGTCCGGGTCAGCGCTTGGCGCCGGGGCTCGGTTCGAGGGTCGGCGTGGTTCCGGGCAGGGGGTCGCCGCCGCGCTTCTTGTCCCCCTTCTTGTCGCCCTTCTTATCCTTCTTGTCCTTCTTGTCCTTCTTTTCCTTGTTCGGGTCGGTCTCGCCGTCGCCCATGCTGAAGTAGTGCGACGGCGGATCGTGGAAGTCGCTCTCGGACACCCCGTCCAGCGCGTCCGACATGGTGTCCTGCCAGATCGGGGCCGGGATCGTCGCGCCGAACACCTCGCCGAAGCACTCCCCGTCCATGCACAGGTCGTCCATCGGGTACTTGTAGCCGCCGCGCGGATCGCCGACCCAGACCGCCGACGCCAGGTCCGGGGTGTACCCGGCGAACCAGGCCGCCGAGAAGTTGTCCACGGTGCCGGTCTTCCCGGCCGCCGGACGCCCGATCCCCGACCCGGCCGCGGTGCCCTTGGTCAGCACGCCCCGCAGCACGTAGTTCACGGCGTCCGCCACGCCCTTGTCGATCACCTGCTTGCAGCCCGCCGACGGGATCTTCCGCTGCTTGCCGGCCGTGTCGGTCACCGAGGTGATCGCGATAGGACGGCAGTACTTCCCGCGCGCGGCGAAGGTGGCGTACGCGGCGGCGAGCCGCAGCGGCGACACCGGGTTGAAGCCCAGCGTGAACGACGGGTACTGCTCCAGCGGCTTGCCGTTGGCCTGCCGCATCCCGAGCTTCTCGGCCATCTGCACGGTCTCGCAGAGCCCGACCTCCTTCTCCAGGTGGAGGAAGAAGGTGTTCACCGAGTGCCAGGTGCCGGTGACCAGCGAGAACTGCCTGCCGCCCTCGCCGTCCGCGGAGTTGCGCAGCTCGGTGTGGTCGCCGACCCGCCTGCCGTCGCAGTTCCGGTAGCCGGTCGGGGTGAACGAGGTGGGCGCGTCCAGCATCGCGCCGAACGGCATGTCGTCCTGGAGCGCGGCGGCCAGCGTGAACACCTTGAACGTGGAGCCCGACTGCATGCCGATGCTGGCCCCGTGGTCGGCGTCGGCGGCGAAGTTGATCCACGTCTTGCCGCGTTCGTCGTCCGGGCCGAGGTCGCGGTCGACCGCCATCCCCCGGATCGCGCCCGTTCCCGGCTCGACGAGCGCCTCGGCGGCGGCCTTGTGCGCGGAGTTCTTCGGCGGGACGTGCCGGTCCACCGCCTTCTGCGCCGCCTTCTGCATCCGCCAGTTCAGCGTCGTCCGGATCGTGAGGCCGCCGCGCTTGAGCAGCTTCTCCCGGTCCGCCCGCGTCTTGCCGAACACCGCGTTCGTCAGGATCTCCCGCTGCACGTAGTCGCAGAAGAACGGCGCGCCGCTGCTCACGCAGCCGTTGCGCGCCTGGTGGACGTGCAGCCGGACGGGCTGCCTGGCGGCGGCGTCCGCGGTCGCCTGCGGGAGCCAGCCCAGCTGCGCCATCCGGGCGAGCACCACGTCGCGGCGCTGGCGCGCGGCGTCCGGATGGTTCACCGGGTCGTAGGCGTAGGGGTAGCGGACGACGCCCGCGAGCAGCGCCGCCTCCGGCAGCGTCAGCTTCGCGGCGGTCTTGGAGAAGTAGTGCCGGGCCGCCGCCTCGACGCCGTAGGCGCCGTCCCCGAAGTAGGCGATGTTCAGGTAGCGGCGCAGGATCTCGTCCTTGGAGTACCGCTTCTCCAGCGCGACCGCGTACCGCAGCTCGCGCATCTTGCGGCCCGCCGACAGCTCCGTCGCGCCCTTGCGCTGGCTGTCGTTGGTGGCCTGGGTGAGCAGCAGGTTCTTGACGTACTGCTGGGTGATGCCCGAGCCGCCCTGGGTGACCTGCCCCGACCCGAGGTTGCTGATCAGCGCGCGCAGCGTGCCCTTGGAGTCGAGCGCGCCGTGCTGGTAGAACCGGCTGTCCTCGATCGCGAGGACGGCCTGCCGCACGACCGGCGCGATCTGCTTCAGCGGGACGTCGATCCGGTTCTGGTAGTAGAACGTCGCGATCGAGCTGCCGTCCGCCGCCAGGATCGTGGACCGCTCGGGCACGCCGCTGGTGTCGACGCCGTCCGGGATGTCCTGGAACCAGCCGGCGGCGTCCCGGGTGGACACGCCCGCGGTGAACGCCGTGGGCAGCAGCAGGAGCGCGACCAGGATCCCGGCCAGCACACCGAAGCCGAACAGGCCCCGGACGGCGCGGAGTTTGTCCGGTATCTCGTCGTCCCGCATACCAGGCAGCACCGCCCCAGGGTAAACGGCGGGCCACGGCCCGGCCAGACCTTCGCCGATCTTCGTCGGACCGGTCCGGTTCCGGCCGGACGCCCCTGCCGAACGGCCTGCAGGACGGCGTTCCCGGCCGCGGGGCCGACGCCGCCCGGACGGGCCGAACCGCTGTCTGGCCGCCCTCCGGACCCCGCTACTCGGAGGCGGTGGGGTGCGCGCGCTCCCAGGCGCGGACGCGTCCGGCGAACTCGCGGGCCGCGGCGCGCAGCTCGGCCTCGGCGTCCACGCCCTCCGCCTGCGCCTGCCTGACCAGCGAGAACAGCCGTCCGACCAGGTCGGAGCCGGGCACCTCGTAGGCGTCCTCGGGCAGCTCGACGCGCGCCGCGCGGCGCTGGAGCTGCGCGGCGAGGCTCAGCGCGGGCTGGCCCATCGGGACGCCGTCCAGCACCGAGGCCGCCTCGCCCTTCTTCTCCGCCCGCTCGGCCGCCTTGATCTGCTCCCAGTTCGCGTTCACCTCGTCGGCGTCCCGGACGGTCACGTCCGCGAACACGTGCGGGTGCCGCCGGACGAGCTTGTCGACGATCCCGGCCGCGACGTCGTCGATGGTGAACGCGGTCTCGTCGTCCCGCTCGGACGCCACGACCGAGTGGAACGCGACCTGCATCAGCACGTCGCCGAGCTCCTCGCGCAGCGCGGCGAGGTCGCCGCCGGAGACGGCGTCCTCCACCTCGTACGCCTCCTCCAGCAGGTACCGCACCAGCGACTCGTGGGTCTGCTTGCGGTCCCACGGGCACTCGCGGCGCAGCGTGTCCATGACCGAGACCAGGTCGAGCAGCCGCGCGCCCGGCAGGTCGTAGGAGCCGTGCAGCGCCTCGACGTCCAGCGGGTCGTCCACGACGAGCCGCCCGACCTCGCGCATCAGCCGCTCGTCGCCGTCCTGCGCGGCGACGAACACCACGCTCCCGCCCCCGCCGGCCGATTCCCGGCGCGCCAGGTCCACCAGCGCGGCCGGGTCGGGCTCGGCGACCTGCTCGGCGTCGACGCCGGCCTCGGCCAGGTAGGGCAGCAGCGGG
>NZ_JBFAOF010000265.1:0-8128 GCF_040675125.1 Spirillospora sp. NPDC049652
GCCAAGAACCTGCTCGCCGAACGCGGCTACGACCCCGTCCTGGGCGCGCGGCCGTTGCGCCGCACCATCCAGCGCGAGATCGAGGACAACCTGTCGGAGAAGATCCTGTACGGCGAGCTGTCGGCCGGGCAGATCATCATCGTCGGCACCGAAGGCACCGGCGAAGAGGCCAAGTTCACCTTCAAGGGTGTTCCGAAGCCGAACGGCGTGCCGGACAGCCCGCCCCCGATCGAGGGCGCGGTCAACTTCAACAAGGACTGAGGTCTTTGTGACGCTCGTCCCTGGATGAGCGGGAAGTGATCGCGAACCGCGAGGCATGAGAAAGGCCCGCACCGGAAGGTGCGGGCCTTTTCTCTGTTCCGGCCCGACCTTCTCTGTTCCGGCCGGGAGTTTCCGGCGCGGCGGGCGGGCTCCCTGTTCCGGATGGGGCCGGAGGGTGTCGGTGGGACGGATTCTGTCGTACCCGGGGCCTATTCTTCGAACATGCGATCGAATGTGCTGGGTTCGGCGGCGGAGTTCCGGCGGCGGCCCGCGCGGCGGGTGCGCCCGCCCGTGGACTCCCCTCTCGCGCAGGTCTTCATGCGGGACCTGCGCTCGCCCGCGCCGCCGCAGTTGCCGATCTTCCGTTCGCGGCGGCAGGGCGAGCTGCTCGCCCGCCTGCTGCTCGGCCCCGAGCGCGAGCTGACCATGCTCGACCTCGCCGTCATGCTGCGCACCGACCTCGGCACGGTCGTCGGGGAGGTGGAGCGGCTGGCCCGGGCGGGCATCCTGCGGCTGCGCCGCACCCCGGCCGGACGCGTCGTCGCCCGCGACCCGTCCTCGCCGCTGTTCGCGCCCCTCGCCCGGCTGGTGATGATCGCGTTCGGGCCGTCCGCCGTCGTCGCCGAGCACTTCGCGAAGCTGCCCGGGCTCGCCGAGCTGCACCTGTTCGGCGCGTGGGCCGGCCACTACGCCGACGAGGCCTATCCGTCCAGCGGGGCCGAACCCACGGGCGACGTCGAGGTCCTGGTCGTCGGGGACGTGTCGCGTGAGGCCGCCTTCGACGCCGGCCAGGAGTGCGCCGCCCGGCTCGGCCTCCCGGTGCACGCCGTCGTCCGCTCACGCGCCTCCTGGCGGGAGGACGACGACCCCTTCCTGCGCGAGATCCGCTCCGGCCCTCTTCTCCGCATCCCGCTGCTTTGACCGTTGCGCCTGGACGGCTCGGCACCGCGAGCCGTCCAGGGCCCTCTGGGGCGCGTCTGAGCCTGCCTATGCGGGCGCGGTTCTCCTCGGAGGAGCCGTCCCCCGCACCCTGTGGCTCGGGGTGTGGGGGCACTGGGGTGTGGTCCTGGGGGTCGGGCGCTTCCTGGGGCGCATTTAATGCGTTGACCGGACATTTCGAACATCGGAACCATTGCCGGTATGGGACTCGACGCCTTTGTGCTGTGCCGTTGCTGGCAGGACGGCCGCACGACCGAGCCGCCCGTGCCGCGCGAACGGATCAAGTCCGACGACTACGGCCCCTACCTGGACGGCGAGTCCGGGGCGACGCTGCTCATGGACCCGCTGGACGGGGTCTTCCAGATGTGGAAGGCCGGTGCAGCGTGCCCGCACGAGCACATGGAGATCGCCCGGGAGCGGATCGCGAGCTGGGGAGGCGTGGCGAGCCTGCGGCAGGCGATGGAGAACGCCGGTTGGGAACGCTTCCCCGTCCTGCGGGAGCACCTGCCGGAGAGCAACGGCGGCGAGCTGCCGGCCGAGCGTGCGGACGAGGCGCTCGCCGAGCTGGCGGCGTTCCGAGCCTGCGACCGGGTCGGGACGGAGGTCGTCCTGCTGGACGAGGACACCGGCGACGTGGTGGCGACGGGCATCCGCGCCTACAGGGGCGTCTTCGTCTGGGACGGGATGGCCAGGCGGCGTGTGGGGGTGGACGAGCGCGGCCTTTTCGTCTCCGACGACTCCGGCCGTGAGCTGTTCCGTGCCCTGCGCTGCACGCAGCGACGCGTCCGGGCGGGCCGCGTCCGGTTCCGCGCCGAGGACGGCGCGGAGACGACGCTCGACCTCACCTCGACCATCGGCGAGCGGGACGGTTCGTACCCCACGCGGCTCCACGTCGTGGAGCGGCCGCTCGGCGGGGCCTACTTCGACTCGGTGCTGGAGCCGCTGCGAAAGGTCTGCGAGGCCGCCGTCGAGACGGGCAACCCGGTCGTCTGGTGCTGAACCGGGGCCGGGCAAGGTCGAGGCCCCGCACGGGGTGCGGGGCCTCGACCTGTCCTGCGTCCGGCCGGAGCCGGATCAGGCGGGCGGGTCCTGGAGGACGCCGAGGGCGTTGCCGTCGGGGTCCTTCAGGGTGGCGATCAGCCTGCCGTTGCCGACGTCGCGGACGTCCTCGACAACGGTCGCGCCCGATTCGGTCAGATCCTGGACGGCCTTCTTGATGTCGTCGACCTCGAAGAAGCAGACCGGGCCGGACACCCCCGCGTCACCCTGCTTCGGGGTCACGCCGATGTCCTGGCCGTCGACCTTGTAGCCCACGTAGTAGGGCTCGTTCGAGTACGGCTCGATGCCGAGCAGCAGGTCCAGCCGGGCCTTCGCCGCCGGAACGTCCGAGACCGAATAGATGATCGTCTTGATGCCGGTCATGGTGTTCTCCTTCCCTCTCACCCTCTTGACACGCGGGAACGCGCGAGTGTGACGGATCGCTTGCCCAAAACTGGGTGAGATGTGAAGATGGCCGCATGTTCCTGCTGTGTGCGTAGAGAGCGCCTCACCGCCGCACCCGCGTCCGGGTGTCCGCGGCGGTGGACGGTGCCCTCGCACACTTGCGACGCGCTCTGCCGCGTCGTCTCGCAGAAGGAACATCATGCTCGCCTCATACGGCGCTGTTCTGCGTACCCCGCGTGCCGCCCGCATCTTCGGCGCGGCCCTCCTGGGACGCCTCTCCTACGGGACGGTCGGACTGTCCCTCACCCTGACCTTCGTCCAGGCGACGGGCTCGTACGCCCGCGCGGGCGCGATGGTGGCGCTGTTCGGCGGCGCGAGCTGCCTGCTCACGCCCTGGCGCGCCGGGCTCGTGGACCGGTTCGGGCCGCGTGCCGCGCTCCGTCCCATGGCCGTCCTGTACGGGCTCGGCCTCGCGGTGCTCGTCGCCGCCGCTCATCTGTCGTCCGACCTCGTGATCGGGGCGGTCGCGGTCACCGCGGGAGCCTGCACACCGCCGCTCGGGCCGGTGATGCGGGCGCTGTGGGCCGAGCTGGTGCCCGACCGCGAGCTGCTGCAGCGCGCCTACAGCCTGGACACCGTCGCCGAACAGATCATCTTCACGGTGGGACCGCTCCTGGCCGGGTTGTTCGCCGTCCTCGCGTCCGCGGCCGTCGGCGTGCTGGTCAGCTCCGGACTCGTGATCATCGGGACGCTCGCCCTGACGACCAGGCGGAACACGGTCGCGCGCGCCGCCGAGCCCGAGCCCGTCGGGGAGCGTCCGGAGCCCCGCGCGGCCGACGCCGTGGAACCGGCCACGTCCGCCGGAGCCGTGGCGGCTGGGCAGGGCGTCCCGGTCCGCGAGCGCGGTGCGTCCGGGCAGAGCGGCGCGGACGGCACGGGAAGCCTGCTCGGGAGCCTGTGGCCAATGCTGCTGATGATGGCGACGCTCGGCGCGGCGGAGACCGGGCTCGCGCTGCTGATCGTGGCGTTCGCCGGGGCCGGCGGAGCGGCCTGGGGCGAGGCGGCGATGTCGGTGGCGGGAGTCGTCGGCGGGCTCGCCTACGGCGCGGTGTCCTGGCGGATGGCTCCGCGAACGCGGCTGCCCCTGCTGGCCGTCCCGATGGCGGCGGCGCTCGCGGTCGCGGGGCTGGCTCCCGGCGTCCCCGTCCTGATCGCGGCCGTCTCCGTGGTCGGGCTGTTCATCGCGCCCCTGCTGACCACGGCGTACCTCGTCGCTGAGAACGCCGCTCCGGCGCGGCGGCGGACGGCCGTCGCGTCCTGGGTGAACACCGCGTTCAACGCCGGCGCGTCCCTGGGCGTGGCGGGCGTCGGCGGGCTGACCGACCTGCTGCCGCTGCCGCTGTGCTTCGCGTTCGCCGCGCTTCCGGTGCTGCTGGCCGCCGCGGTGGTGCCGGCCGTGACGCGCCGGACGGACCGCGCCCGGGCTCAGGAGTTCGAGTTGGCGGCCGAGGACGCGCTCGCGGTCTGATACAGGCTCTTCACCTTCGACCCGAAGATCACCGAGTAGGACACGTCGGGGGTGCTGCCGCCCTCCTCGTGGCCGCCGATCACGCCGACGACGGTCTTCTCGTCGTCGCCGGTCAGGAACGGGCCGCCGCTGGTGCCGTTCGGAAATCCGGCGCAGGTGAAGCGGAGCTGGGTCGTGCTGTACGGCTCGACCCGGTTCCGGCACGCCACCGGGCGCTCGCCGGACGACGGGTAGCCGATCACGCGGGCCGGTCCGCTGACCGGGCCGTCCGCCTCCAGGGCCATCGCCCCGGCGACGTCCTGGACCTTCCTGCCGCTGCTGCTCGCATCGGTGACCTGGAGGAACGCGACGTCCGAGTCCGGGTCTCCGTTGGAGGCCCACTCGGGCGGATCGTAGAGCGCGACCGCCCGCCACACGCCGTAGGGCGTCTGGCCGTTGTGGTAACCGGGGGCGAACGCCACCCCGATGTCGCCGCGCCGGCTGCCGCCGCTCACGCAGTGCGCGGCGGTGACCACCAGGTTGTGCCCGGGGCTCTTCACCACGCTCGCGGTGCAGGTGTGGTCGCTCAGCTTGCCGTCGTCGTCCAGGTCGAACAGCGCCCCGACCGCCGGCACCCCCTCGAACGAGCTGCTGGACGACTCGGGCGGCCGGACCGATCCGGCGGCCACGTCCCCGACGGGCCGCGTCTCCCGCGCGGCCTGGGCGGCCCCGCCGCCCGCCGAGGGCGGCCACGAGACGATCGCCAGGCCGGCCAGCACCGCCGCCGCGGTGAGAACGGGGTAGCTCCGACGCGCCACACGGTCTCCGCGTGTCCGCCTGAACAACCCCATCCGGCCCTCCTGTAAGGATCGTCCGTCCGTTCATCTCAGCCCGTGCCCGCCCGACGATTGTGCCTATCGGGTTCTGGAGAGGTCCTGGGACGCCCCTGACACTTTCCTGAATGCCTCCCCACAATCGATCTACCTATGCCACGCCCCTTACGTTCCCCCTGGTGAAAGGCCAACCCTCCCGCCATGACCAGCCCCCTGACACCTCCCCGGCCCGCCGGTCGCCACTGCGGGGTCAGGGGGCGGGCGGGGGCTCCATGCCGAAGACCCAGGGGGCGAGGACGAGCACCCAGCCGTCCGGGTCGGCGAAGGCGGCCGCGCCGTGCCGCTCCCAGTAGGGGTTGGCGGGCGCGACCGGGTGATGGCCGCGCGCGGTCAGCCGCGCGACGGCCGCGTCCCTGGCCTCCGGGCCGCGCAGGTACAGCACGAGCTGGTTCTCGGGATGCGGTTCCGGGATCACCGGCGGAGAGCCGTGCTGGGTGATCTCCATCTGGACGGGCGTACCGGGCAGGCCGAACACGACCCCGTCGTATCCGTCGTGACCCCGCCATGCAGCCAGGACGGGCAGCCCGAGATCATCCCGGTAGAACGCCAGGATGTCGTCGTACCGCGCGGTCGGCCGCGCGAAGCGCACGGCGCCGACGTCCAGGTGCGCAGGCCATGCCGGCTGAACCTGGGCATCGCTCGTTTTCGCGGTCGCGGTCGCGCGCTCGTCCGTGGGCCTGTTCCTGGACTCGGGAGCGTCTGAGGAGGCGTCCATGGTCATGCCTGGGTCTGGGTGGCCTGCTCCTGCTGGGACTCCTGCCAGATCTGGTTGAGGGCCTGGGTGAAGGTCGCGGTCTCCTGGGCACCGCTGATGCCGTACTTCTCGTTCAGGACGAAGAAGGGGACGCCCTGGACGCCGATCCGGGCGGCGCTGCGCTCGTCCTCGCGGACGGCGTCGGCGTAGGCGTCGCCGGCCAGCACCGAGCGGACCTCCGCGGCGTCGAGGCCGGCTTCGGTGGCGATCTCGGTCAGCACGTCCGCGTCGAAGATGGAGCGCTCGCCGCTGAAGTTCGCCCGGTAGAGCGCGTGCCGGAGCTCGTCGCCCCGGCCGCGCTCGGCGGCGAGGTGCAGCAGGCGGTGCGCGTCGAAGGTGTTGCCGGTCGGGCGGTCCGACGTGTACGGAAGGCTCTCGGCCGCGGCGAGCCCGGAGACGCGGGCGTCGGCCTCCTCGGCCTGCTCGCGTGACATGCCGTACTTGTTCATCAGCATCTCGAGCACGGGCCCGGTCTCGGCGGGGGAGAGGTCCGGGGCGAGCTCGTAGGAGTGCTGGACGACCTCGACCTGGTCGCGGTGCTCGAACCCGGCCAGTGCCGCGTCGAAGCGCGCCTGTCCGATGTAGCACCAGGGGCAGACGATGTCGGTCCAGATGTCGACGCGCACGGTGAGGCCCTTCCGGATGGGAGACATAAGACTTACCTCAGCGGCAACGCCTCGCCTGGGCGCGGCATTTCCGCCGGGGCCGGCCGATGTGGCTGGTCACGCGCCCGCCAGAGCCCGCGCGAGCGCCGCATGGTCGTGGTAGTCGCGGCTGGCGACGATCAGGCCGTCACGGACGCGCAGCACCTGGATGTTGCCCATCTCGAAGGCGGCTCCCGTGGTCGTCAGCACGCGGTCGTAGGCGAACTCGGCGACGATCACCTCGGGGTCGCGCGTCTCGTGGACGACCACGTCCCGGACGCGGAGCCGGACCGGCCCCTTCCCGGCGGCGGCGAAGTGCTCGGCGAGGGCGGCGCGGCCCTCGATGCGGGACGGGGCCGGGGCCATGGCGAAGGGCTGCTCGACCACGGCGTCTTCGGCGTAGAGGTCGGCCAGCACGTCCCACCGGCCGTCCGAGATGCCCTGGGAGAGCCGGAGGAACGTCTCGCGCGGGGTGGTCATGAGCCGGTTCCCATCGCCTCGGCGAACGCCCGGTGGTCCGCGTAGTCGCGCGCTTCGACGATCAGGCCGTCCCGGATCCGCATGACGAAGATGTTCGGGACGGTGAAGCGGGCGCCGGTGCCGGTGTTGCGGCCGTCGTAGGCGAACTCGGCGACGATCACCTCCGGGTCGGCCGTCTCGTGGACGACGACGTCGCGGACGGCCATCTCGAACGGCATCCCCGGCACTCGCGCGAAATGCTCGCGCAGCGCCTCGCGCCCCTCCAACCGGGACTCCGGGTGGGCGAACGGGTGGGTGACGAGCGCGTCCTCGGCGTAGAGGAGGTGCAGGTCGCCGGTCTTCTTCGCGGCCAGGCTCTCGACCACTCGGAGGAAGACCTCGTGCCGGCTGGGCATGGTGCGCTCCCGTCGTAGAATCGGAGTGCCTACTCCGATTCCATGAATATATGGAGTCGTCACTCCGCTTGTCAATCGAGGAGGGTGCGATGGCCGACGAGCCCCCGCCCGCGAAGCCGCTGCGCGCCGATGCCGCCCGCAACCGCGCGAAGGTCCTGGGCGCCGCCCGGGACGTCTTCGCCGAGCTCGGCACCGCGGCGTCCACGGAAGAGGTCGCCAAGCGCGCCGGGGTCGGCATCGGGACGGTGTTCCGGCACTTCCCGACCAAGGAGTCGCTGCTGGAGGCGGTCCTCGGCGAGATCCTGGCCGGGTTCGCCGAGCAGGCGAGGCTGCGCACCGAGTCCGCCGATCCGGGCGGCGCGTTCTTCGACTTCTTCCAGCTCGTCGTGGGGGAGTCGGCCACCAAGAACGCCGTCTCCGCCGAGCTGACCGGTGCGGGCGTCGACACCCGCGCCGATGGCGCCGAGGTGCGGCAGGAGTTGCGCGGTGCGCTCGGGGTTCTGCTCACGCGCGCGCAGGAGGCGGGGGCGGTGCGTGCCGATGTCGGCCTGGGTGAGGTGCTCGCCCTGCTCGCCGGGACGTCCCAGGCCACGGAGAAGCTGGACGTCGCCATGCGCGGACGCGTCCTGGACGTCGTGTTCGACGGCCTCCGCTCCCACCGCCCGTGAGCCGCGACCGTCGCTGTGTGTCGCTCTGGACGTCGGGTCAGGGGGTGACGCGGAGGTAGTGCGCCCAGTAGCCCGCCCAGCGGCCGTACGGCTTGCCGAGTTCCTGCACGTCGGCGGGGGTGAGCGGACGGCCGTAGACGCGGG
>NZ_JBFAOF010000266.1:0-8122 GCF_040675125.1 Spirillospora sp. NPDC049652
CGCGCCGTGCCGGGCGGCCCGGCTGGCGGCGCCTCCAGCGGCATGTCCAACGGAAGCCGCTCCCATCCGGTGCCCGGTGAAGGCCCCGCCCCGACGGACCGGGCCGGGAGCCGCAAGCCGGGGCGCCCCGCCGACGCGTTCCGGCGTTCCGAGCCGCCCGCCCTCCCCGCCGCCAACGACCGGCTGCTGCGCACCCCGGCCGGCGTGGAGTCCCTGGAGGACGCGCTCTCCTCCGTCCGCGACCTGCTCGACGCCGAGGGCGCGGCCGTGCTCCTCACCGAACGCGACGGCACCCTGGTCGTCGCCGCCTCCGCCGGGCTCACCAGCGAACCCGGCCCGGACGAGCTGTCGGTGGTCAACCTCGGCCCCGACGCCCGCGCCGGCATCCCCTGGGTCGCCGCCGACTCCTCCGACCCCGTCGCCGCCGCGCTCCGCGCCCGCTCCATGGCCGCCGCGCCCCTGGAGAACCAGGGCCGCCTCACCGGCCTGGTCGTCGCGGTGTCCGCCGAGCCCGGCCGGTTCGAGCCCGCCGACGGCGTCCGGCTCGGCCGGATCGCCGAGGAGATGGCGCTGTCGCTGGAGAAGGCCCGCGTCGGCGAGCTGGAACGGTCCTGGCGCGGCTGGCTCAGCTTCGTCGCCGAGGCCAGCGACCTGCTCGCCGGCACCCTCGACCAGGAGCGCACGATGGCCCTGGTCGCCCAGCTCGTCGTGCCGCGCCTGGCCACCTGGTGCGCCGTCTACACCGACACCGACGCGGGTCCGCCCGCCCTCGCCTACGTCTGGCACGCCGACGAGACCCGCACCGACGCCCTGCGCGCCCAGCTCGACCGCGCCCAGGGGCCCCGCCCCGACGCGCCCGGCCCCTGGCAGGGGCTCGCCGAGGGCACCGGACCGGAGGCCGCCGGCGCCGTCCACGGCTTTCCGCTCGTCGCCCGGGGACGCCGCATCGGCGCGCTGGTCATCGGCCGCGCCGCGGGGGACCGGTTCCCGCGCAGCGCCCTGGAGCTCGCCGAGGAACTGAGCCGCCGCGCCGCCCTCGCCATCGACAACGCCCGCCTCTACTCGGCGCAGACCACGATGAGCAGCGCGCTCCAGCGCAGCCTCCTCCCGCCCGGCATCCCGGACATCCCCGGCCTGGAGGTCGCGGTCGTCTACGAGCCCGCGGGCGAGGGCAGTGAGGTCGGCGGCGACTTCTACGACGTCTTCGAATGCCCCGACCGGGAGGGCGGCCCGGACGGCCCGCGCCTCCCCGGACCGGTCAGCCGCTGGCGCTTCGCGATCGGCGACGTGTGCGGCACGGGGCCCCAGGCCGCCGCCGTCACCGGCCTGGCGCGGCACGCGCTGCGCATCCTCGCCGCCGAGGAGCTGCCCGTCCCGGGCGTCCTCGGCCGGCTCAACCGGCTGATCCTCGGCGAGGCCGAGCGCGGGCGGCTGCTGACCCTGCTGCACGGCGAGATCACCCCGCGCCCGGACCGGGACGGTGTGACCATCGCCCTGACCAGCGCGGGACATCCGCCGCCGCTGATCCTCGATCCGGACGGGACGGTCCACGAGGTCGGCACCGCGCAGCCCCTGCTCGGCGTCTTCGACGACGTCGCCTTCCACGCCGACACCGTCGAACTCCACCGCGGCCAGGTGCTGCTGTGCGTCACCGACGGCGTGACCGAGCGCCGGCACGGAGGCCGGCTGCTCGGCGACGAGGACGGCCTGGAACGGCTTCTCGCCGGATGCACCGGGCTCAGCGCGGGCGCGGTCGCGGCCAGGATCCAGCGGGCGGTCCGCGACTTCGGTCCCGAACCCTCCAACGACGACGTCGCGCTCATCGTCCTACGCGCGTCATGATGAGACCGGCTATCGGTAAGGTGGTGTGGTGTGGGGCTTGCCTTGCACACGACTCGAGATGACGACCGCGCGACGATCGCCGCGCGCGGCTCAATTGACCTGCACTCTTCCGACGAGTTGCGGGCCCGGCTGACGGAGTTGCTCGACGCGGGGGAACGCGCGGTGGTCGTCGACCTGGCCGCGGTGGACTTCTGCGACTCCTCGGGGCTCAACGTCCTCGTGCGCGCCTACAAGCACGCACGCGCCCAGAACGCCTCGCTCACGGTGACCGGCGCATATGGCCGGGTCGAGAACGTTTTGCGCACCACCGGCCTGGACAGATTCCTCCTCGATGACGCCGAGAGGGAAGTGGGGCCGTGACGGGGGCTGTGACCGAAACCACACTCCGGGCGGCGCCGCAGACCGAGGCCGTCGAATACGCGCGCCGTCTCGCTGCCCGCACCATGCGCACGTGGGCGCTGCTGGAGCGTGAGGAACTGGTCACGGCCATCGTCGCCGAGCTGGTCGCCAACGCCGTCAGGCACGCGGGGACGGCGCTCGAACTCCGCCTCCAGCGCGTCAACGGACGGGTCCGCATCGAGGTCCGCGACCGTGCCAGCCAGCTGCCGCGCCTCACCGTCCCCGGCCCTCTGGACGAGTCGCACCGCGGCCTGTTCATCGTCGACCGCTTCGCCACCGCCTGGGGCGCCGAACCCGTCACCGGCGGCAAGGTCGTCTGGGCGGAAGTGGCTCTGTAACCCGCCCTGAGAGTGGCTCTGCGCCCGGCGTAGCCACCCCCGGGCGACCCGCGTCAGGCTGACGCCGTCGCCCGGGGGCGGCCGCGGTGAGCGGATCCCCCGGGTATCGGTCAGTCGAGACGGCGGTACAGCTCGGCGACCATGAACGCCAGGTCGAGGGACTGGCCGCGGTTGAGCCGCGGGTCGCAGGCCGTCTCGTAGCGCTGGTGCAGGTCCGCCTCGTCGATCTCGTCCCCGCCGCCCACGCACTCGGTGACGTCGTCGCCGGTGAACTCGATGTGGATGCCGCCCGGGTGGGTGCCGAGCGAGCGGTGCACCGCGAAGAACCCGGCGACCTCGTCCAGCACGTCGGTGACCCGGCGGGTCTTGTGCCCGGACGGGGCCTCGAAGGTGTTCCCGTGCATCGGGTCGCACACCCACGCGACCGGCGCCCCGTTGCGGGTCACCTTCTCCACCAGCGGCGGCAGCGCGTCCCGGATCCGGTCGGCGCCCATCCGCGTGATGAACGTCAGGCGGCCCGGCTCCCCGTGCGGGTTGAGCTTGTCCATCAGCGCCAGGGCGTCGTCGGCCGTGGTCGTCGGGCCGAGCTTCACCCCGATCGGGTTGTGGATGTGCCTCAGGAACTCCACGTGCGCGCCGTCCAGCTGCCGGGTCCGCTCGCCCAGCCACAGGAAGTGCGCCGACACGTCGTAGGGGGACCCGGTGCGGCTGTCGATGCGGGTCAGCGCCCGCTCGTACTCCAGGATCAGCGCCTCGTGGCTGGAGTAGAACTCCACCCCGTGGAACTCGTCCGGGTTCGCCCCGCACGCCTTCATGAACGTCAGCGCCCGGTCGATCTCGCCCGCGAGCTGCTCGTAGCGCCGGCCCGCCGGGCTCTGCGCGACGAAGTCCTGGTTCCAGGCGTGCACCTGCCGCAGGTCGGCGTAGCCGCCCTTGGTGAAGGCCCGGCAAAGGTTCAGCGTGACCGACGACGAGAAGTACGCCTGCAGCAGCCGCCGCGGGTCGTTCCGCCGCTCCTCGGCCGCGAACGCTAGGCCGTTGACCGCGTCCCCCCGGTAGGCGGGCAGCTCCACGCCACCGCGCACTTCCACCGGCTTTGACCTCGGCTTGGCGAACTGCCCCGCCATCCGCCCGATTTTCACCACCGGGACGCTGGCCGCGTAGGTGAGCACGACCGCCATCTGGAGCAGGGTCTTGAGCTTGTTGCGGACGTCGTCGGCGGTGGCTCCGGCGAAGGTCTCCGCGCAGTCGCCGCCCTGCAGGACGAACGCGCGCCCGTGCGTGACCTCGGCGAGCTGGTTCTTGAGCTGGTCGCATTCCCCCGCGAAGACCAGCGGGGGCTGTTTGGCGAGTTCGGCGGCCACGGCCTCGACCTCGGCCGGGTCGTCCCAGGTGGGCTGCTGCAGTGCCGGGAGGCCGCGCCAGGCGTCCAGCTCCCCGGTGACGCTTGATGTACTCACGGTGGACAAGGCTATGGCACACCGCGCCCGCCGGGCCTAGCAGGACGGCGCACTCGGCATGATTCCGACACCGAACGGCCACCTGGCGGACACCCGGGAACACGAACGCCGCCGCGAAAGCGATTTCGCGGCGGCGTCCGGCAGGGTCTGGCGGGGAGTGGCGGGGACCCGAACCTGGGCTGCGGGGCCAGGGGAGGGCCGCCGGTCAGGCGGCCCGGATGCGCGAGCGGGGATCCACCGCGTGGGGGAGCGGGCGCTCTCCGGCCGTGGTCAGAGTGCGTGCCCCCGCCGGTTCGTGCTCGGTGGCCATCTGCCGCAGCCGGCGCAGCGACCGGTCGGTGATCTGCCGCACCCGGTTGTGGCTGAGCCCGTACCGCGCGCCGATCTGGGCGTAGGACAGCGGCTGGCCGTTGTCCATGCCGAAACGTGCGCGCAAGATCGCGGACTCCCGCTCGGGCAGCCGCTCCAGCATGCGGCCGAGGCCCTCCAGGTCGTCCAGCGCCACGACCTCCGCCTCCGGCGTCACGGCCTCGGGGTCCTCCAGGAGGTCGCCCATGGCGGTCTCACCGGCGTCGTCGACCGTGGCGTCGAGGCTGGCGGGGTCGCGCCGCCAGCTCAGCAGCTCGTCCACGTGCTCCGGGTCGGCGCCCACGGTCTCGGCCAGCTCCTCGCGGGTGGGCTCACGGCCCAGCTCGCGGCTCAGCTGGCGCTCCGCGCGCCGCAACCGGGACAACTCCTCCTCAACGTGGACGGGCAGGCGGATCGTGCGGGCGGTATGGCTCAGCCCGCGTCCGATCGCCTGCCGGATCCACCAGGTCGCGTACGTCGAGAACTTGAAACCACGTCGGTAGTCGAACTTCTCCACAGCGCGCATCAACCCGAGGTTGCCCTCCTGGATGAGGTCGATGAGCGGGAGCGAGTCTGTCGGGTACTTGCGGGCGATGGAAACGACGAGTCGGAGGTTGGCCTCGACGAAGCGCTGCTTGGCGCGCAACCCCGCCTGGACCAGCTCCTCCAGCTCCTCCCGCGAGGTGCCGGAGGGCACGCGGTCCTCCTCGAGCAGCTGCTCGGCGTAAAGCCCGCCCTCGATCGCCTTCGCCAGGTCGACCTCCTCCACCGCGTCCAGCAGCGGGGTACGACCGATCCGGTCGAGATACGCCCCGACGAGGTCCTTGTCGGGGGTGTCGACCCTGTCGCCCTTGTTACGGGTTGCAGCCATCCTGACCCTTCTCCGGTGCGATCTCCCTAAGAGGAGAACGCTAATTACCGCCCTGTGATTCCCGACTTGGGAATACTTCGGTGGTGCACGCCGCTCTACCTGACCTGATACCCGGACCGAGGAGAAAACGACATGGCGACGGTCACACTGACCGCGGACAACTTCGACGAGGTCGCCAAGGGCGACGGCATCGTCCTGGTCGACTTCTGGGCGGCGTGGTGCGGACCGTGCCGCATGTTCGCCCCGGTGTTCGAGAAGTCCGCCGAGAAGCACCAGGAGATCACGTTCGCCAAGGTCGACACCGAGGCCGAGCCCGAGCTCTCCCAGCGCTTCGGGATCTCCTCCATCCCCACGCTGATGGCGATCCGGGACGGCGTGATCGTGTTCGCCGAGCCGGGCGCCCTCCCCGAGCAGGCGCTCGAGAGCGTCATCGAGCAGGTCGAGAAGCTGGACATGGAGGACGTCCGGCGCCGTCTCAAGGCCTGACGCACTGCTCCTTCCGGCCGTCCCCGTCCGGGGCGGCCGGAACGCTGCGTCCGCCAAACGAGCGCCCGCCCAGGACGGGACGCAGCGCCCCCGGATGAGCCCTGTCCCACATGGGCGAACGCTGCGCGCGTGGGATGCACGATGATGGACGCGTGCTCGCCGACGTCGTCGAATACCTCATCTGCCCCGTGTGCGGCCAACCTCTCGCCCAGGGCGACCGAGGTCTGCGTTGCCCGGAACGGCACAGCTTCGACGTCGCCAAACAGGGCTATGCGAACCTGCTGCCGGGCAACGCCCGCCCCGGCACGGCCGATACTCCCGAGATGGTCCGCGCCCGGGACGCGTTCCTCGCCGCAGGGCACTTCGCCCCCATGGCCGGGGCGCTCGCAGAGCTCGTATCGAGCTCACTGGGGGACGAGACCCCACACCAAGGTTGCCTTCTGGACGCCGGCGCAGGCACCGGTTACTACCTGAGCGCCGTCCTGGACAAGCCCGAGGCGCAGAAGATCCCCGGCCTTGCCCTGGACCTCTCCAAGCACGCCGCTCGCCGGGCGGCTCGCGCGCATCCGCGTATCGGTGCGATCGTCGCGGACCTCTGGCAGCCCCTGCCCGTCGCAGATGGCGCGGCGCTCGCCATCATCAACGTCTTCGCCCCCAGGAACGCGGCGGAGTTCCACCGGGTCCTCCAGCCGGACGGCTCACTCATCGTGGTCACACCGTCCAGCCGGCACCTGGGACCGCTCGTGGACGCGCTCGGTCTTCTCAAGGTGGACGAACAGAAGGCGGAGCGCACCGACGCCGCCCTCGCTGAGCACTTCGAGCTTCTCTCACGCGACGATCTCGAATTCGAGGCGTCCCTCGCGCACGAGGAGGTCCTGACCCTCGTGGGGATGGGCCCGAGCGCTCATCACATCTCCGCGGACACTCTCGCGGCGAGGCTCAGCGAACTGCCCGACCCCTGCCCGGTGCCACTGTCGTTCGTGCTGTCGCGCTTCCGCCGCAAGTCATAGCCTTGGCCTGAGCCGCCGGCCCGGAGATCTCGAGTAGAACCTGGGGAACATCGCCTGGGACGAGCAGCGGCCAGAACCCGTCGCCGTCTCCGTCCAGCACCTCATACATGAACGAGACGGCCGCCCCGCGTATCGACGCATCCAGTAGCACCCGCTGCAATGCCTGCCCCGCGCGTATCCACGCTCCAGGCCCGTCGCCCTGCGTGGAAAGCACCGCTCGCCGGGTGGTGTCGCCAGCATTCGCCGGGAGCGGATGGAGCGTCACGCCCTCCAAACGGACCGCCTCAGCGAGCACGTTCAGGAACGATCCGGTAGGGGGACACGCCGTGTCGGGGCGGCGCCTGGGAAACGGCCTCATGCTCGCCGCGTAGAGAAGGCGTTCGCCTCTGGAGGTGCGATGAGCGCGCACCAGGCGCACGCGCGCGAGGAGAGCCGGGGCATCTCGATCAGGCAGCAGGCGGACGACCGTTCCATGGCCGAGTTGTGCGGCCGCCAGCCGCAGGTTCACCAGAGCGGCGCCGCAACCGAGATGGAGCCCTCTGCCCCACGGGTCGTCCATGGCCCGGAACCGGCCGGGCTCCGCCCAGACCTCGATCCCCTGGCCCGAAGGGCGGAACCGCCAGGCACGCACATTGTGGACCGGCGTTCCCATGGTCGCGGCGACGACGAGGCTCTCAGCCGAGGACAGGCTGCCGGCGGGGAGGAACGGGTACATGCGGCGCTCCCTGGGACCACCTGGACGAGATGAGCCGAACCGTACCGCACGCCGATTCGGGGACCTGTGGGGCGACGACCTGCGCTTGGTGACGCCGATTTGACCATGCTCGGAACGACTCCTAAAGTCTTCATTGCCCCAAGGGGATGCGGGACGCCGACACCGGCGGACGGCCCCGGGGAGTTAGACCGGAAAACCGGTTCGAGCGAGTCTCGGGCTGAGGTACGATGGTGTGGTAAGCCTGAGACGGGATGCAGGACGCTGAAGAGGCGGTCGGCCCGGCAGGCACTCCGCGAGGTAACAACATCAGCCGACTTCGATTCGGTCGATCGTTGACGTCCGCGGAGCCGGTGAAGCTCACGAGTCGGATCGCTGGAAACAGACGGTTTGACAAGCGAGATGAGCCGGGTAAGTTAGAAGGGTTGCCCCGGAGCAAGGCTCGCGAGAGCGGGTGGAGCGCGGTGGGTGTCCGTTTCTTGAGAACTCAACAGCGTGTTAAAAGCCAGTGCCTTTATAGATCAGGCAAGGCCTGATCACCCCGTGCCTCGGCCGTTTCGGTCGGGGTGGGGATTTCTTTGAGGCAAGCGACCTTTTCGGAGGTTGTTTTGCTGGGATCTTCGGATCCTCCTTCGGGTTTGGCAGGTCCCGGGTTC
>NZ_JBFAOF010000267.1:0-8121 GCF_040675125.1 Spirillospora sp. NPDC049652
GGATCGCCGCGCACGCCCTGGACGTCGAGTCGTCCGCCGTGACCGTCGAGATCGGCGACAGCGACCTCCCCTCCGCGCCCCTCGCCGGCGGCTCGACCGGCACGGCGAGCTGGGGGACGGCCGTCGTGCGCGCGTGCGAGAAGCTGCTCGCCGATCCCGGTGCGCGCGAAGCGTCCGTCGACACCGCGTCCGAGGTCGAGGGCGACACCGGCTACTCCCGGCACGCGTTCGGCGCGCACTTCGCCGAGGTGTCCGTCGACTTCGACACGGGCGAGGTGCGCGTCCCGCGCCTGCTCGGCGTCTACGCCGTGGGCCGCGTCGTCGACCCCGTCCTCGCCCGGTCGCAGTTCATCGGCGGGATGACGATGGGCCTCGGCATGGCGCTCACCGAGCACACCGTCCTGGACGCCGACGGCGGCTTCCTGAACATCGACCTCGCCCAGTACCACGTCCCGACCTGCGCGGACGTCCCGTCCGTCGAGGCCGTCTGGCTGGACGAGCACGACCCGCACGTCAACCCCATGGGCACCAAGGGCATCGGCGAGATCGGCACGGTCGGGACGGCCGCCGCCATCGTGAACGCCGTGCACAGCGCGACCGGCGTCCGCTTCCGGGACCTGCCGCTGACCCCGCAGACCGTGCTCCCGCGCCTCACCCGGGCCCGCGCCTGACCCGCCGGGCGGCGCGGCGGGCGGGCATGCCCGCCGCTCACGGCCGCAGGACGCCGGTCAGGGCCGCAGGACGGCCTCGACGGCCTCCTCGATCGTCGGCCAGATCCCCAGGTGCCGGTTGATCCGCCCGTCGCGCAGCACCCGGAGGAGGTCTTCGAGGCGGCAGCAGAACGCCAGCCGGCAGCCCACGGCCTCCGCGTGCCGGGCGGCCTGCAGCAGCGACCGCAGGCAGCCGGTGTCGCAGAACGCGACGCCGTCCAGGCTCACCACGAGCGGCAGGTCGCTCTCGGTGAGCTGGCAGAACAGCTCCGCCTCCAGCGCCGGCATGCTGGCCACGTCCAGGTCGCCGTAGAGGGCGACGACGCGGTGGTCCGGATTGCGGACCACGATCGCCTGGTATTCGTCCATCGGCTACGCCCCTGTTCACCGAGCGGCGGCGGTCGCCTCCCGGCAAGGCGGGAGTGCCCCCCAGTGAACCAGGTACGGTCCGGACGGTGCGGGCGCTCGGCGAAGAAAACGCGAAAGCCCCGGGCGCGTGAGCGATCCCGGGGCTTTCGTGGCGGGTGCGCCGTCAGGGACTTGAACCCCGAACCCGCGGATTAAGAGTCCGCTGCTCTGCCAATTGAGCTAACGGCGCGTGTCGTTTTCGGTCGGCCCTTCGGCCTCCCTGGCGACGAGAAAAAGATTAGCAGGGCCCCGCGCCCTGCGCGAATCGGTTATCCGACCCCACGCCGCCCGCCCCGTCCGGCCGCCCGCGGCTGATCATCCGGGCCCGCGGAGCGGTCGCCGAGAGGACGTCGAAGCAGGTCAGACGGGTGGTCAGTCGCGGCCGGGCAGGACGCTGACCATGCCGCGCCAGAAGGCGATGGCGGTGGCGCGGGAGCTGACGCCGAGCTTGGCGTAGATGCGGTTCACGTGGTTCTTGACGGTCTTCTCGCTGAGGAAGAGCTGCCGGGCGATCTCCCCGTTGGACCGGCCGGTGGCGATCAGGTCCATCACCTCGGCCTCGCGGGCCGACAGGCCCATGCTGACCCGGCTCGCGTCCCGGACGCCGCGCAGCACGTCGCGGGCGGTGAACGCGCCGGGGACCAGGTGGCCGCAGGCCCCGCCGCGCACGGCCGAGTCGACCGTGGCCGGGTCGTCCGGCCCGGCGAGCACGAAGACCCGGGCGGCCCGGGCCAGTTCGGCGGTGCGCCCGGCCCGCGCGGCGGACGCGTCCAGCAGGACGATGTCGGGCCGCAGCCGGCCGGCCAGCTCGACCGCCGCGGCGGCCTGCTCGGCCTCGGCGACCACGTTCAGCTCGTCGCTGGCCGACAGCAGGCGGGCGACGTCCGCTCGGGCGGACGCGTCACCGCCCACCACCAGTACGCGAAGGGGGGCCGTCTCGTCCACGCTCATCCCGTCTCCGGTGGTCGCGTTTCGCGGTGGGCAGGGAGAGGAGCATAACCCGGCGATCATCCGGACACCACGGGGTCCGCGGGACGCCCGGCTCCCCTCCGCGCCCACCGGGTACGGCCGGACGCTCGGAACGACGGCATCCGTCCAGTTCAACCGCCGTCCCGTGCCTCGCGACCTCGTCTCCGCGGTTTCCCAACGGCCTCGTAACAACCTTCCACGAAGTCCGTCAGAGACCGCCGGACGCCCGACTCGGCGGCTGCTCCCCGCCCCGGTCCGGGCCGAGCCGGACGGGCAGGGAGCCCAGGTGCCAGACCCCCGGCATCCGGGAACGCTCGATCCGGTCCCGGGGGACCGCGAGTGACAGCTCCGGGAAGCGCTCCAGCAGGGCGGTGAACGCGACCTCGGCCTCCTGGCGGGCGAGCGCCGCCCCCACGCAGTAGTGCAGGCCGTGCCCGAAGCCGACGTGGGCCTCGCGCCGCCCGTCCGGCTGGCGGGTGATGTCGAACCGGTGCGGGTCCTCGAACCGGCGCGGGTCGAAGTTGGCGGAGACCAGGCTCGCCATCACGGGCGACCCCTTCCGCAGGATCCGCCCGCCGATCACCACGTCCTCGGTCGCGAAGCGGAACCGGGTCGACTGCACCGGCCCGCACCACCGCATCAGCTCGTGGACGGCCCCGGGCATCAGCCCCTCCGGGTCGGCGCGCAGCCGCTCCAGCTGGTCGGGATGGTCCAGCAGCGCCACCAGCCCGTTCCCGATCAGGTTCGCGGTCGTCTGGTGCCCGGCCAGGACGAGCGACAGCACCATCGTGACCAGCTCGAACCCGCTCAGCACCGAGCCGTCCTCGTCCTGCGCCCGGATCAGCGCGGTGACCAGGTCGTCGGCCGGCTCGGCGCGGCGCCGCCCGACCAGCTCCGTGGTGTAGTCGACGATGCCCGCGACGGCCGCGGCGATGTCCCGCGCGTCCTGCCGGAGCAGGGCGTCGCCCCAGGTCCGCCACTGCCCACGGTCGTCCTCGGGGATGCCGACCAGCTCGCAGATGACGGTGATCGGCAGGAGGTAGGCGAAGTGCTGCACGAAGTCGACCACGCCGTCCCGGACGGGCAGCCGGTCGAGCAGCTCGGCGGTGAGGGTCCGCACCCGGGGCAGCAGCTCCTGGACGCGGCGCGGGGTGAACGTCCGGGCGACCAGCCGCCGCAGGCGCAGGTGGTCCTCCCCGTCGGCGTCGAGGACGGTGCTGAGCAGGTACGGCGCGTACTCGTCCGGAATCCCCATGTTCCGGACCGTCGTCGCCCGGACGTCCTTGAGCCCGAGCCCCGGCACGTTCGCCGGGCTGCTGACGAACCGGCGGTCGCCCAGCACCGCCCGGACGTCCTCGTAGCGGGTGACGAGCCAGAGCGGCGACCCCTGGCCGCCGAAGGCGACCTGCACCATCGGCGACAGCTCGCGCAGCCGGGAGTACCCCTCGAACGGGTCGCTCAGCAGGTCGGCGTCCATCAGGTCCACGGTCACGGGGTTGGTCACGGCGTCCTCTCCGACGTCCCGCGCCCGGGCCGGCCCGAGCGGCCGCCACCCGAACGCTGGTGAACATGCGTCGTGTCCATCTGTAACCGCCGGACCCGGACGCCACCCTGACCCCGAGCGCCCCACAACCACCCCCGCCCGGTCACCCTCCCGTCCCCGTCCCGACCACACCAGCGGCCTGCCCACCGGCGGCCACCTCGGCGCACCGCAGGGCGACCCGAAACGCTGGTTCGTGGACCACCGCTTCGACAGCTGGACGCCCCGGCAGATCGTCACCGACGCCATGACCACGCCCATGGACTTCGCGCCCGGCACGAGGCAGCGCTACAACGGCCTCAACTACTACGTCGCGGGCATGCTCATCGAGAAGGTGACCGGGCGCACCTACGCCGACGAGGTCCGACGCCGCGTCCTGCGGCCCCTGGACCTGCGCGCCACTTACGTCCTGGACCGGCACGACCCGCGCCTGCCCGGCCCCCATGCGCACGGCTACGTCGCCGTGACCGAGGACGGCAGGACCGTCCTGCGCGATGTGTCCGGGCGGCCAGGACGGCTCCGAGGCCCCCTACGTCATGAGGCTCGCCGCCGCCGTCTACGACCCCGACCTCCTCCGGCACCCGTGACACGGCGAAGGGGCCGGACCCGGGATCGGGTCCGGCCCCTCCGACTGCGTCAGCCCGTGAGGACGGTCGGGGCGACGGCGAACACCGCCCGCTGCTGCTCGGCCTCTGTCAGGCCCCAGAGCTCGGTGACCTGGTACGGGCTGCCCGCCTCGTACCAGGGCGCGAGGTCCTCGGGATGCTCGGCCCAGTCCTTCCGGACGCTGATCGTCCAGGTGGACGGGTCGCCCTTGACCTTCACGACGGCGAACCTGTTGTTCTCCTTCGGCGGGTTCACCCAGCCGCCGGACATGTTGATGTAGAGGGTGTCGCCGTCGGCCTGCACCCCCTGGACGTCGCTGATCGCGTACGCCTTGTCCGCGGGGGTCGTGGACCGCCAGCCCTCGATGGCGGTGGCGGCGAGGCGGTAGTCGTAGTCCAGGAAGTCGTACCGGACGATCCGGGTGCCCGCGAGGGTGTACTGGGACGACTGGAAGGTCCCGACGACCAGGCTGGCGCCCCCGGCGCTGTTGCGGTCCAGCGAGACGTAGTCGGGCTGGAAGTCGCCGAACGTGTAGCGCCGCACCTCGGGCATGACGTACTGGAAGTCACCGGTCCGGCCGTCCAGCCGCCGGTAGATCCTGGTGGTGTCGAAGACCCGGACGGCGCCCTTGCCGGCGTCCCCGGGCGGCACGGTCTGGTGGTTCCAGTTGCTCGTGTTAGCCATGAACAGGTACTTGCCGTACCAGGCGAGCCCGCCGCCGTGCCCGTACACGCGGCGCAGGTTGCCGGTCCCGTCGTCCCAGACGGGCAGGACCCAGCGGTACTGCCCGTCGTCGAGGTTCGCGAAGGCGAGCTTGACGGAGTTGTGCCGGTAGTCCAGACGCTCGGGCGTCGGATGCTGGACGTTGGCCGGATCGTCGTTCTGCCAGTTCCAGCCGGCTATCGCGGCCCGCTTCCCGGCGCCGACGCCCCCGGCCCGCGCCTCACCGGAGGTCGCGATGCCCTGCGGCACCCACGGCTGCTGGGTCACGTCACCGGCGACGCCCTGCATCTCCTTGTCCCAGCAGAACGCCTTGAGCATCTTCATCTTGGGAAGGCTCTCGCCCACGCTCTTGGGACAGGCGGCGTCGCCGACCCCCATGAGGGCGGTCCGGCCGTCACCGCTCAACGCGCCGTCGATGCCCACCTGCTCGTACCCCGGGGGCGGGGACATCGGGCTGTCGTACTTCTCCGTGAGCTGGTACTGCGGGCCCTTCACGTCGGTGATCTTCTGCAGGGGCGGACGGGTCGCCGCCTGCGCGGGCGCGGTGAGCACTCCCACCGCCGCCACCAGAGTCCCGCCGAGCGTCAGCCATCGCTTGAACACGGTCCGGCGCGTGCTCACTTGCTCACCCACACCCACTTGGCGTTCACCGCCGGGTTGACCCACGCGGGCATGGGGTAGACGCGGATGTCGATGGTCCCCGCCTCGTCGTAGAGCTGCACGTCCGGGTCGCCGAAGCCGATGAGCCGCATGTCCGAGCGCTGGCCCCAGAACTGCCAGCGGTTGGTCCGGTCGCAGGTGCCGTTCGTCCAGACGCCGTTGGTGGAGGTGGTGGACCACTGCAGGCAACGCTTGGTCTTCTTGTTCTGGAGCAGGTAACCCCCGCCGGGGTAGTCCGCGGGGATCCTGATCCACCGCTGGTGGTCGACCAGGCTGGACGAGGCCGGGAGGCAGGCGACGGAGTAGACGTCTCCGGCGAAGTCGCTGTCGAGGCAGTCTCCGGTCCCCACGTTCCAGATCTGGAAGACGGGGTCGGCGGCGTGGGCGGTGCCCGCCGCGAGTTGGCCAGGCAGGAGGACCGCGGCCGTGACGGCGAGGGCTTTGACGACGGTTCTGATCACGTATTCCGTCCCTTCGATGGGGAGTCTGGGCGATGGCCGGCCGCGCGACGGGAACAAGGTCGTCCCGGCCTGCGGCGGGGCGGGGATCGGATGACCTCCGGGACCGGCCGAACCTCAGACTTCGGGGCGTGCCGTTGTCTGGCAACGCCCTCACACCACGCCGGACAAAAAGACAAAGCCCGCTGCCCACGCATTGCAGGGACCGCGAACTCCGCTCCGGGCACACGCGACCGACCACGTCTGTGAAGACGGGCTACGAGCCGGGGCCGTGCAAGACCGCTTTTGCGGTCGTAGGAAAGGGAGAAGCCCGGTTCCGTGATCGGAACCGGGCTCTCACCTGGGGTGAGTGAGGGGACTTGAACCCCCGACATCTTGGACCACAACCAAGTGCTCTGCCAGCTGAGCTACACCCACCAGGGCCGGGGCTTGCCCCGGCGAGAATCAGTGTAGCGGTTCGCGGGGGGTGGTCGCGCACTCTGTTTCCGAGCCGGTCCCCGGGCGGGGGTCAGGACTGGGAGAGGACCTCGGCGGCCAGGGCGCGGGCGGTGTCGGAGTCCGGGCCGGGCTGGGGGACGAAGACGGCGGCGCGGTAGTAGCGGAGCTCGACGATCGACTCGGTGATGTCGGCGAGCGCGCGGTGGCCGCCCTTCTTCTCCGGGCTGGCGAAGTAGGCGCGCGGGTACCAGCGGCGGGACAGCTCCTTGATCGAGGAGACGTCGACCATGCGGTAGTGGAGGTGGCCGTCCAGGGCGGGCATGTCCCGGGCCAGGAAGGAGCGGTCGGTGGCGATGGAGTTGCCGCAGAGCGGGGCCTTCTTCGGCTCGCGGACGTGCTTGCGGACGTAGTCCAGCACGGTCTGCTCGGCCTCGGCGAGGGTGACGCCGCCGGCCAGGACGTCGAGCAGGCCCGAGGAGGTGTGCATGTCGCGCACGACCTTGCTCATCTGGGTGAGGGACTCCTGCGGCGGCTTGATCACCACGTCGACGCCCTCGTCGAGGATGTTGAGCTCGCTGTCGGTGACCAGGGCGGCTATCTCGATCAGCGCGTCGTGGCGCAGGTCGAGGCCGGTCATCTCACAGTCCACCCAAACGAGCCGCTCATTCATGGCTTCACCTTACGGCCCCTTGGCCTGCGGTGGGTCATCCGGTAGGGAACGTGGCCAGGATGTGCCCGGGCACCGCGAGGCCCGGCCGCAGCGCCGGATCCGGCACCGGGGCGCCGTAGGTCGTACGGACCGGAACGATGCCCGCCCAGATGTCCAGGGCGTAGTCCTCCGGCTCGTCCGACGCCTGGCCGTCGCGGACCTTCACCGACGCCTCGTCCAGGGGGAGGGCGAGGACGGCGGTGGAGGCGAGCTCCTTGCGGTTCGGGGCGCGGACGGCCTCCCACCGGCCGGGCGCGACGTTCTCCACGACCGCGCGCAGGCCGCGCAGCTTCTCGGCGTCGTCCGTGACCCGGCGCGGCACCCCGTAGATCATCGCGCTGCGGTAGTTCATCGAGTGGTGGTTGGCCGAGCGGCTGAGGACCAGGGCGTCGACGTGGGTGACGGTGACGCAGATCTCGCCCGCGGGGGCCGCCAGGAGGCTGGACGCGCCGGACGATCCGTGCAGGTAGAGGGTGTCCCCGTCGCGTCCGTAGGCGGTCGGCAGGACGCGCGGCGCGCCGTCGACCACGACGCCCAGGTGGCAGACGCGGCCCTCGTCCAGGACGGCGTACAGCTCGGCCCGGTCGGTCCGTCCGCGCTCGCGCTTGCGGCGCAGGGCGGTGCGGTCGGTGGCGGACAGCGGCGGCGGGTGTCCAGTGCTCATGGCGACCTACGCTAGGAGGCGAGTGGACCGCGCAGAAGGGCCACTTCGAGGGAATTGCGGGAGACCACTTTGGCGACGTTCGACCTGCCGCTCACCGTGGACCGGGACCGGCCGGAGCCGCTCGGCGCGCAGCTCGCGGGCCAGTTGCGGGCCGCGCTGCGGGACGGGCGGCTCGACCGCGAGGGCGAGCTGGTCTCGATCCGCTACTCGGACGAGATCGTCGTCGCCACCACGCG
>NZ_JBFAOF010000268.1:0-8098 GCF_040675125.1 Spirillospora sp. NPDC049652
GCCCGCCGGCGGATGCGCGCGGTCAAGGGCGCGGTGCTCAGCCTGCTCCTGGACGCCTACCAGCGCCGCGACAAGGTCGGCCTGATCACCTTCCGGGGCGCGTCGGCCGAGCTGGCGCTGCCGCCCACCTCGTCGGTGGACGCGGGCGCGCGGCGGCTGGAGCGGCTGCCGACCGGGGGCCGCACACCGCTCGCCGCCGGACTGCTGCGCGCCGCCGAGGTGCTGCGCGTCGAGCGGCTGCGCGACCCGGCGCGCCGCCCGCTGCTGGTGGTCGTGACCGACGGCCGGGCGACGTACGGCGGCGACCCGGAGCGTGCCGCCGCGCTGCTCGCGGACGTGGCGTCGGTGGTCGTGGACTGCGAGTCCGGGCCGGTCCGGCTCGGCCTCGCCGGACGGCTCGGGGAGCGGCTGGGCGGCGAGGTCGTCCGGCTGGAGGAACTCGGCGCCGACTCCCTCGCCGGGGTCGTCCGGGACGTGCGGAAGGTGGCCTGACGATGCCGCAGGGAAAGCCCGAGTACGTTCCGGCGGACGGCCTCACCACGCGCGAGCGCCGGAACCGCCCGCTGCTGGTCGTGCACACCGGTCCCGGCAAGGGGAAGTCCACCGCCGCGTTCGGGCTCGCGCTGCGCGCCTGGAACCAGGGCTGGCCGATCGGGGTCTTCCAGTTCGTGAAGTCCGCGAAGTGGCGCATCGGCGAGGAGGCCGCGCTGCGCGTCCTCGGCGAGAGCGGCGAGGGCGGGACGGTCACCTGGAACAAGATGGGCGAGGGCTGGTCGTGGATCCAGCGCCCCGGCTCGGACGCCGACCACGCCGCCGACGCCCGCGAGGGCTGGGAGCAGATCAAGCGCGACCTGGCCGCCGAGACCTACCGGCTGTACGTCCTGGACGAGTTCACCTATCCGATGAAGTGGGGATGGGTGGACGTGGACGACGTCGTCGCGACCCTCGCGGACCGGCCGGGCCACCAGCACGTGGTCGTCACCGGGCGCGACGCCGACCCGCGCCTGCTGGAGGCGGCCGACCTGGTGACCGAGATGGCCAAGGTCAAGCATCCGATGGACCGGGGCCAGAAGGGGCAGAGGGGCATCGAGTGGTAGCGCTTCCCCGGCTGGTCGTGGCCGCGCCCGCGTCGGGGAGCGGGAAGACGACCGTCGCGACCGGCCTGATGGCGGCGCTCGCCGCCCGGGGCCTCGCCGTCTCGCCGCACAAGGTCGGGCCGGACTACATCGACCCCGGCTACCACGGCCTCGCGACCGGCCGTCCGGGCCGCAACCTCGACCCGTGGCTGACCTCGGAGGCGCTGGTCCCGCCGCTGCTGCTGCACGGCGCGCGCGGCGCGGACGTGGCCGTCGTCGAGGGCGTCATGGGGCTGTTCGACGGCGCGGCGAAGGCCGGGCCCGGCGGGGCGTCCGGCGGCGACTTCGCCTCGACCGCGCACGTCGCGACGCTGATCGACGCGCCCGTCGTGCTGGTCGTGGACGCGTCGGCGGCGAGCCGTTCGGTCGCCGCGACCGTGCACGGCTTCCGGTCGTTCGGCGACGTCCGGTTCGGTGGCGTCATCCTCAACCGGGTCGGGTCGGAGGCGCATGCCGCGCTGTGCCGGGACGCGATCGAGGAGACGGGCGTCCCGGTGCTCGGCGCGCTGCCGAGGACGGACGACATCGCCAAGCCGTCCCGGCACCTCGGGCTGGTCCCGGCGGCGGAGCGGCACGCCGAGGCGGTCGAGACCGTCCGGCGGCTGGGCGGGCTCGTCGCGGCGCACTGCGACCTGGACGCGCTCATGGCGCTCGCCCGTTCGGCCCCCGACCTGCGCGAAGAGCCCTGGTCTCCGCCTTTCGCGGAGGCGGCGCGGGCGCGGGTCGCGGTCGCCGGGGGAGCGGCGTTCACCTTCGGCTACGCCGAGAACGAGGAGCTGCTCGCGGCGGCCGGGGCGGAGGTCGTCCGGTTCGACCCCCTGCGCGACGAGCACCTGCCGCCCGGCACCCGCGCCGTCGTGATCGGCGGCGGCTTCCCCGAGGTGTACGCGGCGGACCTGTCGGCGAACGAACCGCTCCGCAAGGAGATCGCCGCCTTCGCCGGGCCGCTCTACGCCGAGTGCGCCGGGCTCCTCTACCTCGCGGACGACCTGGACGGCAAGCCGATGTGCGGCGTCCTGCGCGGCGTGACAGCGACGATGACCCCGCGGCTCACGCTCGGCTACCGGGCGGCCGTCGCCGTGTCCGACTCGGTGGTCGCGCGCGCGGGCGAGCGTCTCCACGGCCACGAGTTCCACCGCACGGCCACCGACCCCGCACACGGCGCGACCGCCGCCTGGCAGTGGGACAAGGCCGGACCGGCCGGATTCGTCCAGGGCGGTTGCGTCGCCTCCTACCTGCATCTTCACTGGGCAGGATCACCCGATTCCGCCCGCCGTCTCGTGGAGGCCGCCGCCCGATGAACGAGAGTGTCTTCCAACGTCCGGTCCGGCTCGCGGCCGACCGGACGATCCTCCGGCAGCTCAGCCTGGACGACGCCGAGGCGCTGGTCGAGATCGTCCGCGACGAGCCGGAGATCCTGCCGCAGACCCTGCACGGCGTGCACGACGCCGAGGCGCTCGCGCACTGGCTGACCGTGGCGGTGCCGAACGGCCAGCGGCACGCGGTCTCGGTGCACCTGGCGATCGCCGACCGCGAGACCGACACGCTGGTCGGCTTCCTCGGCCTGTTCCGGGTGGACGCCCTGCACGACACCTGCGAGGTCGGGTACGCGCTGCGCGCGGACGCGCGCGGCCGGGGCCACGCCACCGAGGCGCTGCGCCTGGCCTGCGACTGGGCGCTCGGCGACTGCGGCCTGCACCGGGTCGAGCTGCGCACGCTCACCGACAACATCGCGTCCGTGCGCGTCGCGGAGAAGGCCGGGTTCCGGCGCGAGGGCGTCCAGCGCGGCGCGGGCCGGCACGAGGACCTGCTGATGTTCTCCCGCCTCGCCACCGACGCGGTCGAGGACGGCCCGCTGCGGCTCGTCGGCGTCGGCGTCGGGCCGGGCGATCCGGAGCTGGTCACGGCCAAGGCCGTCCGGCTGCTGCAGGAGGCGGACGTCGTGCTCGTCCCGGTCCTCGCGCTGGACGAGCCGGGCCGCGCCGAGTCGATCGTCCGGGAGTACACCGCCAAGGCCGAGCGCGTCGTGTTCGCGCTCAACGACCGGGGCGGTGTCACCGCGAAGCGCGCCGCCGCCTGGGACGCGGCCGCCGCGCGTGTCCTGGAGGCGTTCGAGAAGGGCGCGCGGACGGTCGTGTTCGCCACGATCGGCGACCCGAACGTGTACTCCACCTTCACCTACCTGGCGCAGAGCGTCCGCACCGGACGCCCGGACGCCGTGGTCGAGACCGTCCCCGGCATCACCGCGATGCAGGATCTCGCCGCCCGCTCCGGCACCGTCCTCGCCGAGGGCGGCGAGTCGGTGGCGCTCGTCCCGCTGACCGCCGGGATCGACGGCTTCCGCGCGGCGCTCGCGACCGGCGAGACCGTCGTGGCGTACAAGTTCGGGTCCGTGGCGTCCGAGGTGGCGGCGGCGCTCAAGGACAGCGGGCGGCTGGGCGACGCCGTCTACGGGGCCAGGCTCGGCCTGCCCGGCGAGGAGATCGGGCCGGCCGCCGCGCTCGACGGCCCCGTCCCCTACCTCTCCACCCTGATCGTTCCGGGCCGCCGGACCAGCCGAGGAGGCAAGCTGTGACCCCCGGAACCCCCGGAACTTCCGACCCCGCCGCGAGTGCCGGCCGCGCACCCGGCGGACGCGTCCTGTTCGTCGGGGCCGGCCCCGGCGCGGCCGATCTGCTGACGTTCCGCGCGGCCAAGGCCATCGCGGACGCCGACGTGGTGATCTGGGCGGCCTCGCTCGTCCACCCGGACGTCCTCGTGCACGCGCGCGAGGACGCCGAAATCGTGGACTCCGCGCAGCTCCCGATGGAAGGCGTCCTGCCGTACTACGAGCGGGCCCTCGCCGAGGGGCTGACGGTCGCGCGCATCCACTCCGGCGACCCCGCGCTGTGGGGAGCGCTGCAGGAGCAGCTCGACCGGTGCGTGGAGATGGGCCTGGACACCGAGGTCGTCCCCGGCGTGTCCAGCTTCAGCGCGGTCGCGGCGGCGGTCGGGCGCGAGCTGACGATCCCGGAGGTCGCGCAGTCGGTGGTGCTGACCCGGCTCGGCGGCGGCAAGACGCCGATGCCGCCGGGCGAGGAGGTCCGCGAGTTCGCCCGGCACGGGACGACGATGGCGCTGTTCCTGTCGGCGGCGCGCTCCGGGCAGCTCCAGGACGAGCTGGTCGAGGGCGGCTACCCCGAGGACACGCCCTGCGTCGTCGCCTACCAGTGCAGCTGGCCGGACGAGCTGATCGTCCGGTGCGCGCTGGGCGAGCTGTCGGCGACGGTGAAGGCGCACAAGCTGTGGAAGCACACGCTCGTGCTGGTCGGCCCCGCCCTGGCGGCGGGCGGGACCCGCTCGCACCTCTACCACCCCGGCCACTTCCACGGTTTCCGGCGCGCCGAGCCCGCCGCGCGCCGCTCTCTCCGAGAGGCTCGTCGGTCGTCCTGACCCCGACGACCGACGAGGACCACCATGACCGACGCTGACGAACGCCCCGACGACGACCGGCCCGACGACGACCGGCCGGCCGGGCGGGAGCTGCGCGAACCGGACCTTCCCCGCACGATGAAGGTCCGGCAGAAGGCGCTGCGCACCGGCTGGACGACCGGCTCCTGCGCGACCGCCGCCGCCAAGGCCGCGACCCTGCTGCTGCGCGGCGAGGAGCTGCCCGGCTACGTGGAGATCGCGCTGCCCTCCGGCAACCGCGTGACCTTCAAGATCGAGGAGACGGCGACGGACGGCGAGCGCGGGCGGGCGCGCGCGGTCGTCGTCAAGGACGCCGGGGACGACCCCGACGTCACGCACGGCGCGCACATCACCGCCGACGTGTCCTGGCGGGACGAGCCGGGCCTGGAGCTGGACGGCGGCGAGGGCGTCGGCGTCGTCACCCGGCCGGGCCTCGGGCTGGAGCTCGGCGGCCCGGCGATCAACCCCGTCCCGCGCGCCATGATCACGCAGGCCGTCGCCGAGGCGCTGCACGACGCGGTGTTCGAGGGGCCGCCCGGGCCGGAGGAGTGCACCGACCCGGCGTCCGGACGCGGTGTCCGCGTGGTCGTGTCCGTCCCCGACGGGGAGCGGATGGCGCGCAAGACGACCAACAAGCGGCTCGGAATCCTCGGCGGCATCTCGATCCTCGGGACGACCGGCATCGTCCGCCCGTTCTCCACGGCGTCGTGGCGCGCGAGCGTCGAGCAGGCCGTGTCGGTGATGTCCGCGCAGGGCGAGAGGACGCTCGTGCTGTGCACGGGCGGGCGCACCGAGAAGGGCGCCATGAAGATGCTGCCGAAGCTGCCCGAGGTGTGCTTCGTGGAGGTCGGCGACTTCACCGGCGCGGCGGTCCGGCGGGCCGTCGAGCACGGGATCACGCAGGTGGTGTTCGTCGGGATGGCGGGCAAGCTGACCAAGCTCGCCGCCGGGATCCTGATGACGCACTACACCCGCTCGAAGGTGGACACCGCCCTGCTCGGCGACCTCACCCGCGACATCACCGGGAACGCGGAGCTGGCCGCCGAGGTCGCCGTCGCCAACACCGGCCGGCACGCCTACGAGCTCTGGGAGGCCGCCGGGGTCCTCGGACCGTGCGGCCGCGAGCTGTGCCGGCGCGTCGCGGACGTCCTGGAGCGGTTCGCCGCCGAGCAGGCCGGGACGGAGACGAGCCCGATCGCGGCGCAGGTCGTCCTGGTCGACTTCACCGGGGAGCGGATGGTCGGCATGTTCGGCCGGATGGCGAGATCCAGATGATCACTGTCGTGGGCCTGGACGGCGGCCCGCCCCCGCCCGGCCTCCCCGCCCTGCTGGCCGCCGCCGAGCTGGTCGCCGGGGGCGCGCGGCACCTGGCGTCCGTGGCCGTTCCCGCGTCCGCGCGGACGGTCGTCATGGGTGACGTCTCCGCCGCGTTGGACGCCGTCGGCGACGCGTCCGGCGACGTCGTCGTGCTGGCCAGCGGTGATCCGGGCTTCTTCGGGATCGTTCGGGCGCTGCGCGAACGCGGGCACGAGCCGCGCGTCCTGCCCGCCCTGTCGTCGGTCGCGCAGGCGTTCGCGCGGGCGGGCCTCCCCTGGGACGACGCGCTCATCGTCTCCGCTCACGGCGTCGCCACGCCAAGGGGGTCCGCGCCGGGGGCGTCCGAGCAGGGGCGCGAACTGCGCCGGGCCGTGAACGCGTGCCGCGCGCATCCCAAGGTCGCCGTCCTGACCGGCCCTGGTTCGGGGCCCGCCGAGCTGGCCCGCGAGCTGTTCCCGCAGACCCCGCGCACGTTCGTCGTGTGCGAGAACCTCGGCGGGCCGGACGAGCGGGTCGTGCACGTCCGTCCGGCCGAGGCGTCCACCCGTCCGTGGAACGACCCGAACGTCGTGCTCGTCCTGGACACCCGCCGTGCGGTCGGCGCGAAGGGCTGGCTCGCGGGCGGACGCGCCGGACCGGCCGTCTGGGCCCTCCCCGAGGACGCCTTCGCGCACCGCGACTCCCTCGTCACCAAGGCCGAGGTCCGGGCGTTCGTCCTGGCCAAGCTCGGCCCGCGCGTGGGCGACATGGTGTGGGACATCGGCGCGGGCAGCGGCTCGGTGGCGATCGAGTGCGCCCGCTTCGGCGCGGCCGTCGTGGCCGTCGAGAAGGACGAGGCGTCCTGCGAACGCATCCGCGCCAACGTGCGCGCGCACGAGGTGAAGGTCGCGGTCTCCCGGGGGACGGCCCCCGATGTCCTCAGCCACCTCCCCGATCCGGACGCCGTGTTCGTCGGCGGCGGCGGACCCGATGTCGTGCGCGCGTGCGCGGAGCGGGCCCTGCGGTCCGTCGTCGTCACGCTCGCCGCCATCGAACGCGTCCGCCCGTCCATGGACGCGCTGGCCGCCGAGGGGTTCGCCGTCCAGGCCGTCCAGCTCCAGGCCAACCGGCTGTCCCCGCTGCCGGGAGGCGTGCACCGCCTCGCCGCCGCCAACCCCGTCCACGTCGTCTGGGGCGAACGGGACCCCGCGACCGTCCATCCGCCGGAGCCGCCGCCCCGGCGGCCCGTCACCGAACTACCTGGGAGCGCCTTGTGATCGGGGTGATCGCGGCCACCGCGAGCGGCCGGACGGCCGCCGCCTCCCTCGCCGCCGCCTGGCCAGGCGAGGTCCGCGTGCTGGCCGAGGGCCGACCCGCCGACGCGCTGCGCGAGGCGTGGCGGACCTGCGACGCCGTCGTGTCGTTCCTCGCCGTCGGCGCGACCGTCCGCGTCCTCGCGCCCCTGCTCGGCCACAAGACCGAGGACCCGGCCGTCGTCTGCGTGGACGAGTCGATGCGGTTCGCCGTGGCCGTCCTCGGCGGCCACCACGGCGCGAACCTGCTGGCCGCGCGGCTGACCGGCGTCCTCGGCACGCAGCCGGTGATCACCACGGCGAGCGACGGCGCGAGCGTCCCGGCGCTCGACTCCTACGGCCGCGACCTCGGCTTCAAGGTCCACAACCCGGAACTGCTCGCGCACGTCGGCGCGGCCGTGCTGTCCGGCGAGCCGGTGCTGCTGGAGGGCGCGGACGCCTGGCCGCTGCCCGCCCTCCCGCCCAACGTCTCCCCGGACGCGCCGGACGCCGCCACCGGCATCCTGGTCACCGACCGGGACGAGCCGGTCTGCATGTGCCACGAGGGCTGGTTCGGCAACCGCCTGGTGTACCGGCCGCCGTCGCTGGTCGTCGGGGTCGGCTCGGCACGCGGCGTCTCGTCCGCCGAGGTCGGCCGCCTCATCGACGAGACCCTCGCCGAGGCCGGCCTCGCCCCCGAGTCGGTCCGCGCCCTCGCGACGATCGACCTCAAGGCCGACGAGCAGGGCATTTTGGACGCCGCCCGCGAGCGCGGCTGGGACGTCGTCACCTACCCGGCCGACGCCCTCGCCGCCGAGGACGTCCCGAACCCCTCCGACGTCGTCCGGGCCGAGGTCGGGACGCCGTCGGTCGCCGAGGCGTCCGCCCTGCACGCCGCCCGCGCCTTCGGCCGCGCCGCCGAAC
>NZ_JBFAOF010000269.1:0-8087 GCF_040675125.1 Spirillospora sp. NPDC049652
CCCGCGACCCCGAGGCGCTGGACGTGGACGCCGTCGTCGTCGCCTGCCCGGCCCCGCCCGCCGCGCGGCTGCTCGCCGAGGAGGTCCCCGCGGCCGCCCGCGAGCTGGAGCGGATCGAGACCGCGTCGATGGCGCTGATCACCCTCGCCTACCCGGCGTCGGCGTTCCGGCGCACCCCGCCGGGCAGCGGCTACCTGGTCCCGTCCGTGGAGGACCGGCAGGTCAAGGCCGTGACGTTCAGCTCGGTGAAGTGGCCGCACCTGCGCGACCGGGACCCGGGCGTCGTCGTGGCGCGCGCGTCGATCGGCCGCGTCGGCGAGGAGCACACGCTGCAGCGCTCCGACGAGGAGCTGACGGCCGCCGCGATGACCGAGCTGTCGGTGACCTGCGGGATCGCCGAGCTGCCCGTCGAGACGCGGGTGACCCGCTGGGGCGGGGCCCTGCCGCAGTACGACGTGGGGCACGCCGACCGGATCGCACGGGTCCGGTCCGCGGTCGCCGCGCAGCCGGGGCTCGCCGTCGCGGGCGCCGCCTACGACGGGGTCGGCGTCCCCGCGGTGATCGCGAACGCCCGGTCCGCGGCCGGACGCATACTGGAGTATCTGGAGAGTCGGGGAGAGACGAAGAATGACGGACAAGCCCGCGAAGCCGAAGGCGCGCGACCTTAACCAGGTGATCCGGTACACCATGTGGTCGGTGTTCCGGGTGTCGCGGCCGGGCGCGGTGACCGAGCAGGACGCCGCCGAGGTGCAGGACCTGCTCGACCAGGCCGGCCAGAAGGACGTGGTGACCCGCGGCCTGTACGACGTGGCCGGCCTGCGCGCCGACGCCGACTACATGTTCTGGTGGCACGCGCCGTCCTCCGACGACCTGCAGGAGGTCTACTCCCGGTTCCGGCGCACCGCCCTCGGCCGCGCCAGCGAGCCGGTCTGGTCGCAGATGGCGCTGCACCGGCCCGCCGAGTTCAACAAGAGCCACATCCCGGCGTTCCTCGCCGAGGAGGAGGCCCGCGCGTACGTGTGCGTGTACCCGTTCGTCCGGTCCTACGAGTGGTACCTGCTGCCGGACGAGGAGCGCCGCGCCATGCTCGCCGAGCACGGGAGGATGGCGCGCGGCTACCCGGACGTCCGCGCCAACACGGTGTCGTCGTTCGCGCTGGGCGACTACGAGTGGATGCTGGCGTTCGAGGCGGACGAGCTGCACCGCATCGTGGACCTGATGCGCCACCTGCGCGGCGCCGAGGCCCGCCGCCACACCCGCGAGGAGGTCCCGTTCTACACGGGCCGCCGCAAGGCCGTCGCGGAACTCATCGCCGCCCTGCCGTAGCGGCGTCCCGCCTGAGCGCGTGAACGCCTCCGGCCCGTCCCCCTGTCGTTCGGGGACGGGCCGGAGGCGTGTTCTCCCTGTTTCCCGCTACTCGGCGGGCTCCAGCGTGAGACTGATCGAGTTGATGCAGTAGCGGTCGTCGGTCGGGGTGTCGTAGCCCTCGCCGTGGAACACGTGCCCGAGGTGCGAGTCGCACGTCGCGCACCGCACCTCGACCCGGGTCATGCCGAGCGACCGGTCCTCGACCAGCGTGACGGCCTCGCTCTTCGACGGCTCGAAGAACGACGGCCAGCCGCAGTGCGACTCGAACTTGGTCTCGGAGCGGAACAGCTCGGCCCCGCAGGCCCGGCAGCGGTAGACCCCGACGGTCTTGGTGTCGGTGTACTCACCGGTGAAGGGGGCCTCGGTGCCCGCCTCGCGCAGGACGCGGAACTCCTCCGGCTTGAGGACGGCCCGCCACTCGTCCTCGGTCTTGCGGATCTTCTCCATACGTCGAAGGTACCTCGCGACCTGGCCGTTCTGTCGGGGGCCCCGGTTAGGGTGCGACGGCGAGGGGTCCGTGATCCGAGGAGGCGTTTCCCATGGCCACGTACGTGCTCATCCCGGGCGCAGCGTCCGGCCCGTGGTACTGGCACCTGCTGGTGGACGAGCTGACCGGCCGGGGCCACGACGTGGTGCCGGTCGACCTGCCCTGCGAGGACGATTCGGCGGGGCTGGCGGAGTACGCCGACGCGGTGGTGGAGGCCGTCGAGGGGCGCTCCGGCCTGATCCTGGTGGCGCACTCCCTGGGTGGCTTCACGGCGCCGCTGGTCTGCGAGCGGGTCCCGGTGGACCTGCTCGTGATGCTCCAGGCGATGGTCCCGGCGCCGGGGGAGTCTCCGGGGGAGTGGTGGACGAGCACCGGCCACGACCAGGCCCGGCGTGAGCAGGACGAACGCGACCGCCGCGCCCCGGACGACGACACCCTGCTGTTCTACGCGGACACGCCGCCCGCCCTGGTCGCCGAGGCGGCGAGGCACCCGCGCGGCCAGTCGGGCACCCCGATGCTGAAACCGTGGCCGCTGCCCGCCTGGCCGGACGTCCCGACGAGGTTCCTGCTGGCCCGCGACGACAGGTTCTTCCCGGCGGAGTTCCTGCGCCGCCTCGTGCGCGAGCGCCTGGGAATCGTCCCGGACGAGATGCCCGGCGACCACATGCCGATGCTCGGCCACCCCAAGGAGCTGGCCGACCGCCTGGAGGCGTACCGGGCTGAGATCATCGAGGGCCGCCGGCCCGGTGCCTGCCCGCCGTCCGGCGGGAATCGCGGGTCAGCGGCACCACCAGCCCCGCCCTCGGACGCGTCGCGGGGTCGTTGAGGAAGGCGCTGAGCAGCGCAGGGTCCCCCCGCCGCGCCGCCGGAAAGGGCCACGGCCGCCCGACCAGCGTGATCATGAGCCGCCGCCGTTCCAGCATCGCCGCCACGAGCCCGGCCGGGACCGGATGCCGTTCCCGATGCTCCCGATACCGGATGAGCAGGGACTCCTTCCCGGCGATGGCCGCGCCGACGGGGAAGGAGTCCGGATCACTGGTCGACACGATCATGTTCGTCCGCACCCGGTGATGCGCGAAGAGCCGCCGCATCTCCGCCGTCGCGGCGTCCACGTGGCACGGCTCGGACGGTACGGCGAAGACGACGACTTGCGGCAGGTGGTCGGCGGGGGAGGGCGAGAGCGGGTCGAGCGGCAGGCATCCGGCCACGCCGAGGAAGTAGGCGGGATTCTTCATCGCGGTGTCGTCCCGTCCGGCCGGGTGGCGACGAGCGCGCCGACCCACTTGCCGTGGGGTTCCGTGGTGCGGACCCCCTGGGCGGCGGAGAGAGATGCGACGATGCCCAGACCCCAGCCGCCGATGAGTTCGTCGCAGGAGAGTTCGTCCAGGTCATCGAGCGACTGGACGGCGGGGCGCGGGGCGGGTTCGGCGTCCTGGTCGTCCCACACCTCCACCCAGACCCCGCCGCCGTGGACGGTCGAGAGCCGCACCCTGATCGGCTCCTCGACGGCCGCGCGGACGGCGTTGGACGCGAGCTCGGTGACGATCGTCCCCGCGTCCCCGGCGAGGTCATCGCAGTACCCGGCCGCCCGGAGAACGTTCCATACCCCCTGCCGAGCCACCCCCACCGACACCTCCTCAGCGGGAAACGACTCCTCGAACAAGCACGTAGGAACCCTGGTGGCGGGCGTCATGCGATCTCCTGACGACGGAGTGTGAACTTCCAGTCACACAGTGACCCCATCGGGTGTACGTTGACCCGGAGAATTCCAAAGTTTCAAGTAGCGGCCCGCCGAGGAGGGCGCATGCCGAAGGGCAAGAGGGAGCTGGACCCCGAAGGTGATCCGTTCGACTGGGCGGCTGTGGAACTGAGAAATCTGCGCGCCGAACGGGGCCTCGGGATCGCGGACGTGGCCAAGATGATCGGCAAGACGGGCTCGCTCATCTCCAAAGTTGAAAACGGGGTCACTCCGCTTCAACTGAAAGACGCCGACAAGATCGACAGGGCATGCCGGACGGGTGGGACGCTCGGAAGGATCATCCGCGTCGCGAAGTCCCGGCACTCCTCCCAGTGGAGCGAGGAGGTCGATGCGATCGCGGCCGAGGCGACCCAGGCCCACATCTGGTCGCTGGGCTGGGTCCCCGCGCTGCTCCAGACTCCGGAGTACGCCCGTGCGGCGATTCAAACTGCTCAGCCAGACGATGTGGAACAGGCGGTCCAGCGGCGCCTCCGACTTCAAGAGGCGGTCCTCGGTCGAACCCCCGCGCCGATCGTTAGAGCGATCATCGATGAGGGTGCCCTGATGCTGCCGGTGGGGACCCCGGAAGTGCTTCTCGGCCAGTTGGACCACCTCATCGCCATGACCACGACCGTCACGATTCGAGTGGTGGAGACGTCCGCCGGGGCGCACCTCGGCAGAGACGGTTCCTTCTTGATCTACACGGGTCCGGACGGCAGGGAACATCCATTCACAAGCACACTCGGGCCTGGCAGGCTGGTTAGTGACCCGGGTGAGATTGCCACATACCGTCTGGCTCTTGACCGGATCAGCGACATCGCCCTGAATGTGGGTGATTCGCTTCGTCGGCTTCATCAGATGAGGGAGCGTGTGAATGAGCAGGTGGCGTAAGTCGAGTCACAGCAATGATCACCAAGGCGCCTGCATCGAGCTGGCTGACCTGGACCATGGTGTCGTAGGTCTTCGTGACAGCAAGGCCCCGGCGACCGGGCACCTCACCTTCCCCACGTCCCACTTGGCGCTGCTGCTGGAGCGTGTCCGGCACGAAGCTTCAGACGGGACCAGCCAGTGACGTGGAGGGACGACCGATGATTCCGTGGCGTAAGAGCAGCCACAGTGATGCGGCTGGTGCCAACTGCGTGGAGCTCGCCGAGCTCGGTGCAGACAAGATCGGCATCCGGGACAGCAAGCACCCGGCGGACGGGCACTTTTCCGTGCGACCGTCCGAATTGGCCCAGTTGGTGGCGCGGATTCAGCGGGGCGCTTGATCTTGGCAGCGGCCCTCCCGGGAGGGCCGCTGCGACCTCACCCTGAGGAGTCGATGGTGTCGTGGCGTAAGTCCAGCTACTCCGATGGTGAACAGGGAGCGTGTGTGGAGCTGGCTTGGCTCGGGCGCGGTGAGGTCGGTGTTCGGGACAGTAAGTGGCCGGAGCGCGGCTACTTCTCGATGCGTGCGGCCGAGTTGGGTCAGTTGCTGGCGCGGATTCGGCGAGGGAGCTGATTGCGGCGGGCGGTTCCTGATGGGACCGCCCGGCGGTGGCCGGTGGTTAGTTGCGGCGCCAGGCGGCCCAGCCGCCTATGCCTCCGTCGAGGGCGGTGACGACGTGCCAGCCGGGCTGGGCCGCCGGCCAGCTCGCCGTGGTGGGCTGCCGGACGCTCCACGGCACCACGATCAGCGTGATGGACGCCGCGGGGGGTCTGCGGTCGAAGCGGTCGAAGGGCACCAGGCCCGACCGGACCTGGAACGCCTGCGAGACCCAGATCCGCCACGCCATGCCGCGGTAGCTCATGGCCACGCGGTCGTGGGGCTTGAGCCCGGCCGCCTTGAGGGAGACCCGGGGCATCAGCTGCGTCACCCAGTAGGACGACACGCGCTCGGTCGTCACGGCGGCGGCCGCCAGGTTGAGGGCGACGAGGACGGCGATCATCCCGCGCCGCGCGCGGACCTCCCGGACCGAGGCCGCCGCGATGACCGTGACCATGAGGATCACCAGTGCCGTCCAGGTGGCCGACCAGAGGTGGAGCCCCGACCAGTTCCAGGTCAGGAAGCAGATCTCGGGGAAGTCGTACGGCCCGAAGAAGCCCGTCCGGAGCCGGTCCCCGCTCCCGAACCCGACGATCGCGCCGGACACGACGGCCAGCCCTGCCGCGCCGAGCGTCAGCCGCACCCGGTCAAGGGGCTTCGCGCGTAGCAGCGCGGCGCCGCCCGCGAGGGCGAAGAAGGGCGCGAAGCACACCAGGTAGCGGCCGTACGCGTGGTTGGCGACCGTCCCCTCGTCCGGGACGGCGGCCGAGGTGGCGACAGCGATCCCGGCGAGGGCGGTCAGCGCCGTCCCGGCCGTGACGCGCGTCGCCATGGTGTAGCCCGGGCGGACGAGGAGGACGATGACCGCCGTGAGGCCCACGCCCGCGAGGCCCCAGGTCGACACGACCAGGTACCAGACCTTCCCGGCGGTGAGCGAGGTCGTCCACATGAGCCCGTCGAGGCTGGTGAGCCGCTTCACCAGCAGGTGCCCCATGGACGCCGTCCCCGCGGGGTAGAGCGCGTGGCGCACCCAGAAGTTGAGGTTCCACGCGAGGACGCCGCAGAGCGTGAGGAAGAGGCTCACCAGCCCGAGGTCCCGCCGGTTGACGCGCCGGTCGATGAGCGGGGCCGCGATCAGGAGGAGGACCTGGACGAGGAGGACGACCACTCCCCGCGGGTGGGTGCAGTAAGTGAACGCCGCCAGGCCGGCCGCTGCGAGTCCGAAACGCACGTCCCGTTTGCGAAGCCAAGTGTGCACGGCCAGCACCCACGCTGAAACAAGGGTGGGCAGTACCGCGTCGCTCAACGCGAACTGCGTGTAATACAGGACGCCCGGGAGAAGCGCGATTCCTTGGGCGAGCGCCCATGAGTGGCCGCGTCTCACCCCCATGCGCCGCGCACCCAGGTATGCGGGAATGACGAGGGCCGCACTCATGAGGGCGTTCAGTCCGATGACGAGCCGGTAGACGGTCGCGGGGTCGTCGGTGAGCCAGTAGGCGGGGGAGATGAGCAGGGCATATCCGGCATGGTAGAAAACGCGTCCGGAAAGGTCTCCGGCGACGCCTCCGGAAAGGAGCCGGGCCGCCAGCAGATATCCGGTCTCGTCGGGGATGAGGACCGGTCCCGTCTGCCGGGCCCCGAGGAGCAGCCGGACCGCGACCTGCAGGATGAACCCGCCGGTGAGCAGCAGGTGCCAGCGGCGGGGGTCCGTCCGCCGCACCGCTCTGCGGGAGCGGTCGGCGATCCGGGAACTGATGGCTTCGACGGCGGTCATGGCCGGGAGCATAGAGCGCGCGACACGTCCGGGTATCCGGTCGCCGCTGTTATTGGCGCCAGGGAGCCTTGCCATTTACTGGCGTATTGCATGCCTGGGAACCCGCAGTTTCCTTCGGCTTGGGGGGCAGGTGTCGGATTTTGGGTTTCGGCTCGTTGAATGAGGAGTGGAGGGTGCTGCGATAATCACGTCCCATCGGCCGGACAAGATCGGGACACTACTCATGATGAACCGCAGGCTGTCCAAAATAACGCTGTTCGCGGCTTCTGTTCTCCTGCCGGTTTCCGCGGCGGTCATCTCGGTGGTTCCACAGACGGCGGCGAGTGCCACGCTCTCGGACGCCGGCACGTGCAGGAAGAAGCACTGCCACTGGAAGTGCGGTTGGCGCTGCCCGCGTCCACCCCGGCCGAGACCGGGACCCACGGGCCCGACCGGACCCACGGGCCCGACCGGCCCGAAGGGGGACGGCGGCGGCGGGCCGGGTTCCACAGGTCCCACCGGTCCCACGGGGCCGACCGGCCCGGAGGGCGAGCGCGGCGAGGACGGCTTGCCCGGACCCACGGGTCCGGAAGGCATGCCCGGCGTGACAGGCCCGACCGGTCCAGAGGGTGTGCCGGGCGCGAACGGCGACACGGGTCCGACCGGCCCCGAAGGACTGCCCGGCATTGACGGTGTGACCGGTCCGACCGGTCCTGAGGGCATTCCCGGCCTGGACGGTCCGACCGGTCCGACGGGGCCGGAGGGCCTGCCGGGTATTGACGGTGCCACGGGCCCGACGGGCCCCGAGGGGACGCCCGGGGTGGAGGGGGCGACGGGACCGACCGGCCCGGAGGGTGCGCCTGGTGAGATCGGCCCGACCGGTCCCGAGGGGATGCCCGGGATGGAGGGGCCGACGGGCCCCACCGGTCCCGAAGGTCTTCCCGGCGTCGACGGTGTCACCGGCCCGACGGGTCCCGAGGGCGTTCCCGGTCTGGACGGTCCGACCGGGCCGACAGGTCCCGAGGGTCTGCCGGGGATCGACGGTGTGACCGGCCCGACCGGACCGGAGGGACAGTCAGGCCCGACAGGGCCGACGGGTCCCGAGGGCTTGCCGGGCGTGACGGGGCCGACCGGCCCCGAAGGGGAAGGCGCCACGGGCCCGACCGGCCCCGAGGGTCTGCCCGGGATTGACGGTGAGACGGGCCCGACCGGTCCC
>NZ_JBFAOF010000270.1:0-8057 GCF_040675125.1 Spirillospora sp. NPDC049652
CCGACCGGTCGGACTACCTGGCGCGGGTCTGCGCGGCGCTGTCGCGGCCCGGCGTGGACGGCGTGCTCGGCACTCCCGACGTGGTCGAGGATCTGCTGCTCCTCGGCGTCCTGGACGGGATGGTCGTGCTCGGCTCGATGAACCGGGGCGGCCTGGCCGGGTCGGTGTTCGAGGCCGACGACCGGTTCACCGGCTACGACGCGGCGGCGGTCGCGGCGTCCCGGCTGGACGGCGGCAAGATGCTGCTGCGGATCGACGAGTCCGACCCGGCGACCGCGCCGACGCTGGAGGCGTGCGCGCGAGCCGTGACGGAGCTGGCCCGGCACGGGCTGATGGCGGTCGTGGAGCCGTTCTGCGCGCGCCGCGAGGACGGCCGGCTGCGCAACGTCCTCACCCCGGACGCGATGGTCCGCGCGGTCTCGGTGGCGTCCGCGCTGGGCGCCACCTCCGCGCGGACCTGGCTGAAGGTGCCCGCCGTCCCGGAGATGGACCGCGTGATGGCGGCCACGACGCTGCCCGCGCTGCTGCTCGGCGGCGAGGTCTCGGGCGACCGGCGGACCGCCGTGGAGCGGTGGCGGCGCGCGCTGTCGCCGCCGAACGTGCGCGGGCTGATCGTCGGCCGGTCCCTGCTGTATCCGCCGGACGGCGACGTGCGGGGCGCGGTGGACGCCGCCGTCGAGACCGTCGAGCAGGCCGTCCGCCCCCTGTGACGCGCGACCCGCCGGGCGGGGGAGTTAGAGAATGCTGTCCTTGTTGCGGGGGGACGGCGCGTCTACCGTGAGGATGTTCTGGATTGCGCGATTCCTCACTTTTGGCCTCGGCCGACACCGCGGTGCACCACCCCGATGGATTCGCCATGCCCGAACTTCCCGCGTTCCCGTTCCCCGACGGCCACGCCCTGCGGCCCGCCCCCCAGCTCGACGAGGTGCGGGGCGGGCGGGCGCCCGTCCGGGTCCGGCTGCCCTACGGCGACCCGGCCTGGCTGGTCACCCGGTACGAGGACGCCCGGCACGTCCTCAGCAGCCCGGCCTTCGCCCGCGATCCCCGGCGCGCCGGGATCGCCGAGGAGGACATCTCCCGCACGACCCCGGTGGACATCACCATCCAGACGATGGTGAGCACCGACCCGCCGGACCACACCCGCCTGCGGCGCTTCGTCTACCGCGCCTTCACGCCCCGCCGGGTCGAGCGGCTGCGCCCCGGCACCGAGCGCATCGCCCACCGCCTGGTGGACGCCATGGTCGAGCACGGCCCGCCCGCCGACCTGTTCGAGGCGTTCGGGCTGGCGCTGCCGATCGAGGTCATCTGCGACCTGCTGGGCGTGCCCGCCGCGGACCGGTCCCGCTTCACCGCCTGGACCGACACCCTGATCGAGACGGGCGGGCGGTCGCCCGAGGAGGTCATGGCCGCCATCGCCGAGATGAACGAGTACCTGGGCGAGCAGGCCGACCGGCGCGCCGGCGACGCGACCGACGACCTCATCGGCGCGCTGGTCCGCGCGCGGGTCGAGGACGACGGGCTGAGCCGCGACGAGATGGTCAACCTGGTCCGCACCCTGCTCGCCGCCGGGCACGAGACGACCGCCTCGCAGATCCCGAACTTCGTGTACCTGCTGCTGCGCGGCGGCGACTACAAGAAGCTGCGCGACCATCCCGAGCTAGTCCCGACGGCGGTCGAGGAGCTCCTGCGGTACGTCCCGCTGATCATCCAGGGCTCGTTCCCCCGCTTCGTGCTGGAGGACACGGAGGTGGGCGGGGTGGGTCTGCACCGGGGCGAGCAGGTGTTGATCGAGCTCTCGGCCGCCAACCGCGACGGCTCGGTGTTCCCCGACCCCGAGACCCTGGAGCTGGCCCGCGCCGACAATCCGCATCTCGCCTTCGGCTTCGGCCTGCACCGCTGCGTGGGCGCGACCCTGGCCAGGATGGAGCTGCAGGTGGCCCTGTCCACGCTGACCACCCGCCTGCCGGACCTGCGCCTGGTCCTCCCCGCCGACCAGATCCCCTGGAACACCGAGCGGATCGTCCGCCGTCCCCGCGAACTGCTCGTCACCTGGTGACCTGCGCCGCTCTGTCCTGAGGCCGCCGGCCCGGACGTCCGGCCGCGGCGGTCTCAGGACGTCCGCTGGCCGGTTCGGAGGGCCTCCCGGACGGCTGCCCAGGAGAACCGGTAGGCGGTGCCTTCGCGGCTGGACGGGATGGCGCCGTCCTTCGCGAGCTGGCGGACCTTGCGCGGGGTGAGGGACAGGCGCGACGCGAGCTGCGCCGTCGTGAGCACCTCGTCCGGGACGGCCGGGCGAGCGCGTTCCAGCCGCGTCTCCGCCGCGAGCGGCGGCGGACGAAGGACGGCCGTGGGTTGGTCTGGCGCGTCGACCGGAGGGCCGGGGCGCGGCTGGCCGGGGTCCGGGTGGCCGAGGTCCGGGCGGGGGAGGATGACCGTCGGTTCGCGGTCGGGTCCCGTCCAGCGGGCGGGCGGCTGCTGCGATGCGTCGCTCTCGGGCACGTCCAGCAGGGCCTGGCGCAGGTCGGCGGGGTGCTGGAAGCGCTTCGCCGGGTCGCGGTGGAGGGCCCTGGCGAGGACGCCCCGCAGTTCGGGGGAGACGGGCAGGGCGGAGACGTCCATCGTGCGCTCGACGATGTTCGCGAGGACGGTGAGCGGCGGATCCTGGGCGTAGGGGTGCTCGCCGAGGAGGCAGGCCAGCAGCACCATGCCGAGGGCGAAGACGTCGGCGCGGATGTCGATCTCCCGCGCGCCCTCGATCTGCTCGGGCGCCATGTAGAGCGGCGTGCCGATGATCACGCCGGTCTCGGTGAGGCGGCCGAGGAGCCGCAGGTCGTTGACGGCCTTGGCGATGCCGAGGTCGATGATCACCGGGCCGCGGTCGGGGACCAGGATGACGTTGCCCGGCTTGACGTCCAGCCGGGCCAGGCCCTGGTCGGCGAGGTACTGCAGGGTGCCGGCGAGCGAGGCCCCGAGCGACACGACCTCGTGCGGCGGGAGCCGCCGCAGCGCCAGCGACTCGGCGAGCGACGGCCCGTCGAGGTACTCCATGACGATCGACACCGACGGCCCGTCGCTGACGAGGTCGTAGACCGCGACCACGTGCGGGTGGCGCAGCCCCCGGCTGATCTCCGCCTCGCGCCGGAACCGCTCCCGGGCCTGCGCGTCGTCGGCCACGACCGAGCGGAGCTGCTTGATCGCCACCGTCCGCTGGAGCATGGTGTCGTAGCCCTCGTACACGGTGCTCATGCCGCCCTCGCCGATGAGGCGGCGCAGCTCGTACCGGTCGTCGATGGTGCGCAGCCCGTGGCCCGCGCCGACGGGCGGCGCGGGCGGGCGGGCGATCATGCCCGTCAGCGACGGGTCCGGCGGCGTGGGGACGACCGTCGCGCCGGAGCGCATCTGCGGGGACAGCGTGACGTTGAGCTCGGCGCGCTCGTCCGGGTTGGACTTGGCGATGCCGCGCAGGGAGCGGCGGACGTCGTCGGCGAGCCGGTAGGACGTGAGGCGCGACTCGGCGACGTCCGCGAGGAAGGTCGCCGACGCCGACACCCTGCGGACGACGGTGAGCACGCCGGCGTCCGCGAGGTGCTCCAGGAGCAGGTCCACGGCGGCGGGGCGGATGCGCAGCTGGGCGTCGAAGTCGCCGTCGTCCACGGCCTTCTGGATGTCGGCGGCGGTGAAGGGCAGGCCCTCGCTGCGCAGGATCCAGTCGGTGACGTAGTGGCCGCCGAGCCGCCAGCGGTCCTGGTCGATCTCGGATGGGAAGACGTGCCCGGCGGTCGCGGTGAAGAAGGCGTCGAGGGTCTCCTCCAGGCCCGCGTAGAACCGGACGCGGTCCCAGTCCTCCGGGGTGAACCGCAGGAACGGCCGGTCGTCCCGCCACTGCACGAACGAGTGCGCCTCCTGGAGCAGCTTGCGCAGCACGCCGCGGGACCTGAACGTGAGGTAGAGCGACAGCAGGCGCAGCGGTTCCCGCAGGGAAGGGGCGTCGCCGTCCTGGACGAGCCCCGTGACGAGCGCGTGCGCGGCGCGCCAGCTGCACGGGACGTAGAGCCGCCACGCGAAGATGCTCTCGTAGACGCCGTTGCCGCGCCCGACGTCGAGCAGCACCCGGTCCTGCAGGTCGGGGCCCGCCACGACGACGTAGTAGGCGCCCGGCATGGAGATGACGTTCTTCATGCCCGACAGCAGCCGTTCCAGCGCCGCCATGCCCTTCTTGGACGAGGTGAGCTTGTCCACCTCGTCCAGCACCACGACCAGGCTGAGCGGCAGGTCCCCGCCCGCGTTCCGGCGCGGCGACCGGGGGACGAGACCCCGCCGTCGCACCGGTCGCGGCTCGGACAGGATCCGGACGATCCGCATCATGTCGTACTCGACGTCGGTCTCCGAGTAGGCGAGGAAGGCCGCCTCCGTCGCGAGGGACCGGGTGCGCTTGGACGACATGCCCAGTTTCGGAAGGGCCAGCCCGGACGCGCCGAGCGCCTTCATCCCGGACGCCGACAGCCCGACCTCGGCGGACGCGCCGCGTTCGGTGGCGTCCGACCGGGTCTCCTTGAACGACAGCGAGGTGCGCATGTAGGTGAGCAGCAGCAGGTGCCGGGTCGCCTCGGGCAGGCGGTCGAACTCGCCGCTCTCGTTCAGCGCCTCGAACACGCGCCGGACCATCGCGAACAGCAGGTGCCCGGTGGTCATCGGCCGCGCGACGCTCAGCACGACCGGCAGGACGCGGCGTCCCTCCGGCGGCCGCTCCTCCAGGGCCTTGAGCGCCCGCTGGATCATGGTGGTCTTGCCGACGCCCCGGAAGCCCGTGATGAGGAACGTTCCGCCGTGCGAGTAGGCGATGCGTTCCCGCAGCGCCTCGGTGAGGGCGGACGGCCCGAGGTCCGGAAGCCCGGGATGCCGTTCCCACAGCGGCTCGTGGACGTACCGGAACCCCTCCTGGAGCGGGATGGCCGGGGGATCGCCGGGCGTCCCGAAGGACGCCGCCCAGTTCTCCGGCCGCGCGCCCGGAGAACTGGGCGGGAGGTGGCGGCGGCGCATCGTCCGCCAGAGGAACCGCGCGCCGCGCCCCAGTTGGCCAAGAGCCCACCCGAGCCCGAGGAGCGGCAGCATGAGGGCGATGACCAGCCACTGGCTGAGAGTCCAGACGGGCGCCAAGAGCGGCACCGTGAGGAAGACGGCCAGCCACACCAGGGCGGCCCCGAGGAAGCGGCCGGTGGCGCGTGGCGCCGCCCGGAGCCGCGCGCCGGGGCTGCCGCGCGCGAGTGCGAGCGCTTCGGCGAACCGCTCGACCGGCCGCCGTTCCTCGTCGATCTCCATCGTCAGCGCGGCCGACACCCGGTCGGCGATCCACGGCGCCGCGAAGTCGTGGGCGCCGAGGCCGATGAGCCACTCCCGCGCCAGCGCCCGTGTCACGTACAGGTCGCGGCGCCGGAGCTCCGGGCTTCCCCGGAACCAGTCGCCGTCGGCGTGCGTGACCTGCGTGCTCTGGCGGTAGGGGCCGGGCGACAACGCGATGGCCAGGCCGAGGTCGCAGAGCAGGAGATCGCTTTCCCCGGGCCGCCGCGCGAACTGCTCCGCGGTCAGCGACAGGACGCCGTACCCGGCGCGATGCACGGCGGCGACCGCTCGCGCCGCCGCCTCGGCTCGCCGGAGCGCCGCCGGGGCCCAGCCCGGGCCGGTCTCCTGGAGGCTCCGGGAGAACGGGACGACGTGCTCGGTCACCCGGAACGGCCGCCCGGCGGCGGTGACGCCCTCGTCCAGGACCGTGACCACGAACCGGGACCGGCAGCGCCGCAGGACCCTGGTCTCCTCCTCGAACATCCGCGCCGCCCAGGCGGTGCCGGCGTACGGCGGCCGCAGCACCCGCACCGTGACCGCCGCGTCGGCGCGCGCCTCGTCACGCGCCGACCAGAGGTCGGCGAACATGCTCCTGCCGCGCAGCCGCTCCAGCCGATACCGGTCCGCTATCAGACGCCCCGACACATACCAATCATGCGTCGCGAGGCGGCCACGGCCAGGGGAGCACGCCGAATTGATCTGGCCGGAGCGTGCCCGCCGCGTGCTTCCCCGGGTGCCTCCTCCGGTGCCGGTTCCGGCCGACGAGGCGGTGGCCCGGCACCCGGACGAACGCTTCCGGGGCGGTGTGATCCACGGATTGATCCCGATTGATGTGTATTCGTTCCGCCTGGAGGTATAGCAGTGGCGTCCGAGAGGAAGGCAGGAACACCATGCACGTCACCGGGATCATCACCGCGCTCGTCATCGGTCTCATCATCGGCGCGCTGGGACGACTCGTCGTCCCGGGCAAGCAGCACATCCCGATCTGGCTCACGACCGTCATCGGCGTGGTCGCCGCCCTCATCGGCACCGCCATCGCGGCGAGCCTCGGTGTCTCCGACACCAACGGCATCGACTGGGTCGAACTGGCCATTCAGGTCGTGCTGGCCGCGGTCGGGGTCGTCGCGGTCGCCGGCATCTACGGCCGTCGGGGCAGCCACCATTGACCTCGGTGAACGCTCACTGAACCACCACGAAGGCCGCCGTCCCGGATCGACCGGGGCGGCGGCCTTCGCTCGCGGTCTCCTCCGTCGCGGCCGTCCGCGGTCTCCTCCGTCGCGGCCGTCCGCGGACCGGCGTGCGCGGGCGGCGGGTCAGCTGTGCCGGTAGCTCAGCACCGCGACGGACGGCAGCGGGGCCCGGTCGAGGTGCTGCAGGATCGTCACCTGGCCCGTGCAGCCCGTCCCGGCGAAGAGCCGCTGCCGCTCCCTGCTGGTGTTCTGGACCGAACGCGCCACGAACGGCAGGGACTGGCACCTGCTGTCGCTGAAGTAGTCCGGCGGCAGCGTGATCTTCCGGCCGAGGAAGTTCGGCTCCGGCCAGAAGCAGACGTTCCCCTCGGCGCAGTTCGGGACGCCCGGCGTGGCCGTCTCCTCGGACGTCCCGCCGTTCGTGTACCGGCCCATGAACAGGGCCACCGCGACGCCGGTGACCGCGGCCGTCGTTCCGGCGGCGGCCACCACCGAGAGCACCAGGCGACGGGGCGCCAGGTGATGCGCGCCCCCCGGCGCCTGCGGGCGGACGGAGCCGCCCGCCGGACGGGCCGACGCCTCGATCCGCCGCCGCACCGGCTCCAGCTCGTCCAGGAGGTCGAGCCTGCCGCATCCGTGCAGGTAGCACCGGAGCTGCCGAGCCGTCGGGACCGCGCCGTTCTCGATGGTGGAGATGCGCTGGCGGGTCAGCGCGGCCCGGTCGAGGTTCGATCGCCTGGCCACGGCCTGCTGCGTGAGGTCTCCACGCAGCTCCCGCAGGCACGCCCCGAACTCCTCGGCCGAGACGATCTCGTCAGCGTCCAACCGCCCTCCAACACCAGGCGACTGGTACTCATCGTAGCCACGTGAACACGTGTCGGAGGAGCTGTCGGCACCGGTCGCCCGGGTCTACGCGTGGACGGCGACGGGCGGGATGTGCCCGAGGCAGGAGGTGTCGGGAACCCGCAGCGTGCGGATGAAGCCCGTCTGGATCGCGGCGACGCAGCCACTGGGCTCGTGTTCGGCGACATGGCCGACGTTGGGCACCTCAACGACCGTGGCGTGGCGGAACTGGCGCGCGGCCTGCCGACCCGTCTCAGTCGGGGTGTTGGGGTCGAGGTCGCCGGAGGTGACCAGGACGGGCACGTCGGGGAACGGCCCTGCGGTCGGCTGCCCCGGGCCATGGCGGTCGGGCCAGCGCACGCACGTGTTCCCCTGGTCGTAGCTCATGCTGGTCCAGGCCCGCTTCCCGAACGGCCAGAAGGCTCGCTCGGGCAGCGCCGCACGCCCGGCCGAGAACTGCCGGAGCCGGGCCGGGACCGAGGCTCCGCGGTTCCACAGCGTCGGGTAGTCGTTGCAGATCACGGTGGCGGCCAGCTCGGGATTGAAAGCCTGGACCTCGTCCTGCGGCTGGTCGTCGCCCTGCGGCTCGGCGTCGTCCCGCGGCAGTGACGACCCGCTCAGCGGGGCCGCCTGCCGGGCGGCCTCGACCAGCGGCGCGTCGTCGGAGCGCAGGGCACTGCGGAC
>NZ_JBFAOF010000271.1:0-8052 GCF_040675125.1 Spirillospora sp. NPDC049652
GCGAGGTCCGCCACGTGGCCGGCCACGAGCCGGTCGGCGTCCCATTCCGCCCAGGACTGCGCGCCCCATCCGTTGAAGACCCAGTCCACGGCGCGCGTCCCGCCGTCCTCGGCATGGACGAACGTCGGTCCGCTGTCGCGCAGCCACGCGTCGTCCAGCGGCACCCTCGCCACGGCGATCCGGGGGTCCAGCCCTTCGGGGCGGTCGCCTGGGTCCACCAGCATGGTCACCGGTTCGTACCGCGCGATGGTGTTGGCGACCGCGGCCCAGGCGGCGCGGGCGGTGGCGAGTGCGGGGTCGTCGTCGAACGTGGCGTTCAGGGTGGGGAAGGCCATCCAGGTGCGCGCGTGCCGTTCCCATTCGGCGGGCATTCGGACGCTCATCGTTCACCGCACGTGCGGGTTCGGGGCAAGCCGTGCCGGTGAGCCTGGTCGGCAGGACGCCGGTCTGGATTCCGCTGTTTCAACACTGACGGTTCTCTTATCTGCATGGCTCTGTTCTCACGGTCGGCGGCAGTACAGGACTTCAGAACGCACAGGTGAATGGACCACCGAAGCGCCCGGGGCAGGATGGCGCTGTGGCCTGTGGCGGACGGAGCGGCCGCTGTACGGCCTGGAGTTCCTAGACGCGGGTCCAGGAGTCGGGGGTCACGGTGCAGGGGGTTCCGTCGTGGTACACGAGGGCGGCTCGGTCGGGGTCCAGGGCGATGGTGACGAGGGTTTGCCACTGGGGTTCGCCGGGCGTTTCCGGCGAGGGATGGCAGCAGAGGGCCGCGCCCTCTTCCCGGTGCTGGTGGAGCGCTCGGGCCCGGAGGGTCGGCGTCGGGCTCCTCAGGGCGTCGGCCCGCTTGATCAGAGCCTCGTGGCGGGCGTAGGTGTCCGGGTCGGTCGGACCCAGGCGCTCGCCGCGGGCGAGGGTCTCGTCGAGGAAGTGGTTGGTGTGGAGGGTGAGGCCGTCGGGGCGCGGCGGGAGCACGGCGAGGCCGGCCGGGGACAGCTCCAGGCAGCGGGCGTCCTCGCGGGTCACCACCGTCAGGGCCGCCGAGGCGGACACCGTCGCCGACCGCGCGATCTCCTCCGCCTCGTCCAGGGTGGTGGCCTCGTCCAGGACGCGGCGGGCGATGAGGTGGACCGGAACGCCCTCGGTCCCGCCGTCGCTCTCGTGCTGCAGCAGGTTGAAATGGAGGCCGAGGCCCGCGCTGTTGACGCCGATCTTGGCGAGGACGCCGTACTCGGTGAAGGTCTTGACGGTGCGGTCCGGCGCGGGCCGGTACTGCCAGATGAGCTTGACGCCGTCCATCGACTCGTACCAGTCCCAGGTCTGGACGGTGCGGGGTGCGGTGCCGTCGGACGGCGTGTGCACGGCGGTGGAGCATTCGCCGGGGAGGGGCTCGCGGACGTGGGCGAGCACCTCGGAGCGGGCGTTGAGGGCGGCGGCCTGCCATGGTTCGAGCGCGGCGCCCTCCGCGATGCCGAGGATCTCCTCGGCCAGGCCGGGAGCCCAGGCCGCGACCGTGTCGAGGGTGCGGGCACCGACGTCGCGCACGAGCCGGTCCGGGAGGCCGAGTCCGGTGAACAGCCGGAGATAGGCGTCCCACGTGGACTCGATCTCCGGGCGCAGGGACCGGCCGAGGTGGACGCCGCGCGCCGCACCGGCGAGCGGCGGCGAGGCGAAGACGGTGATGGTCATGAGCGTTCCGCGCGCAGCCGCAGGGAGTCGATCATCAGGTCCAGCGCGGTCTCGAAGATCTCGGGGTCCTGGAGTCCGGGGAAGACCGCGGAGACCGCGCTGATGTTCGGGTAGCGGTCGGGGGGCAGGATGCGGTAGTCGATCTGCCAGGCGTTGAGGTCGCCGCTGAGCGCCTCGGGTTCGAGGGCGGCCAGCGCGGCGTCCTGCGCGGCGAAGGCGAGGACGAAGTCGCTGAAGACCCGGTAGTAGCGGGCGGCGTCGGCCTCGGCGAAGCCGGCGCGCAGCATGCATCCGATGACCCGGTCGACCTTGCGGAACTCGTTCTCCCTGCGGGCGGTGCGCGCGCCGGAGAACTGGGCGACCTGCGGGTGCCGCAGGAACACGCGGTGGGTGCGGCGGGCCAGCTCCCTCAGGTCGGCCGCCCAGTCGTCGCTCGGCTCGGGCATGCCGTCGAGCGCTTCGGCCTGCAGGGCGTCCAGGAGGGCGAGCATGAGCTCGTCGCGGTCGCGGAAGTGGCGGTAGATCGCGGTGGGGTGGGCGCCGAGCTCCTCCCCGATGGCCTGGAAGGTGAGGGCCTGCGCGCCGCCCCGCTCCGAGACCCGGAACGCCGCCTCGATGATGAGGTCGCGGTTCAGCCGGGTTCGCGGGCTGCGGTTGGTCGTCATGTGTTCTCCGAAGGTGTGGGCGTGCGGGTCAGCCGACGCCGCCGAGGTGCGCGGCCCACGGGTAGTAGATGTAGTCGAACGCGGCGGGCGCGCCGGTGATCCGTTTGTTCATCCACAGATCGTTGTCCAGTTGGAGTCCGGGGACCATGGGGAGCAGTCGGTCGTGCAGGGTGGTCTCCATCTTGGCAACCAGCCGGGCCCGTTCGGCCGGGTCGGCGGTGCGCCGCGCCTCGGCGAAGGCCGCGTCGACGCCGTCGAAGCCGTACTGGTTGAACAGTCCCCCGGTGACGGCGGTCGAGGCGATCCAGTCGAGCGGGTTGACGGTGTTGGGCCAGAACTGCGTGTAGAGGATGTCGATCCCGGCACGGGTCTGGGCGTCGTAGAGGTAGTTGGAGTAGCCGGTCTGCGGGACGACCCTGAGCTTGAACGGGAGGCCGATCCGGTCGGCGGCGTCCTTGACGGCGAGTCCGAGCCGGCGGGTGTCGGCGGAGTCGGGCACGACCATGGTGACCGGACGCGCCGGGGCCCTGCCGACGAGCTTCCTCGCCTCGTCGTAGTGCGCGGAGACCGGTTCGGGAAGCGTCGCGGCGAGGGCGTCGAGGTCGGCCTTGGCGAAACCGTAGACCGACGGCGGGGTCTGGAGTTTGATCGGCCGGGCGAGGCCGGGGTAGACCTTGTCGGCGATGCCCTTCCAGTCGATCGCCAGCTGGAGCGCCCTGCGCAGCGCCGGGTCCGCCATCGGGCCCTTCGGTTCGGCGTAGACCAGGGTGACGTTCACCGGGGCCAGGCCCTGGGTGATGGTGCCGTTGCGGCTGTTGCGCAGCTGGTCGCGGCCGCTGGGCGGAAGGGAGTAGGCCCCGTCGATCTGGCCGCGCAGCAGGCCCGCGGTGATGGCGGTGTCGTCGGTGAGGAAGGTGAAGTCCAGCGTGTGGACCTTGGGCCGCAGCGCGGTGTTCCAGTAGTGGTCGTTGCGGGTGAGCGTGATCGACTGGCCCTGGCGCCACTTGGTGAACGCGAACGGCCCGGTGCACATCACCCCGGTTCCGGGCGTCCCGAAGTTCTTGGCGTGCTCCAGGTAGAACCGCTTCTGCACGACGACTCCGGCGAAGCTGGCGAGCTCGTCGTTGAACAGGTAGTCCGGTGTCTTGAGGGAGACGGTGACCTGGTGGGCTCCGGTCACCTGGACGTCCCTGACGTTGGCGAACAGGAAGTTGTACAGCGAGGTCTTGTCGGTGAGGTTGTGCCGGAGGCTCCAGGCGACGTCCTCGGCCGTCATCGGGCTGCCGTCCCAGAACGTGACGTCGTCGCGCAGCTCGTACACCCACCGCAGCGGGCCGGGGTTGGTGACCGACTTGGCCAGGTTGGGCCTGATCGCCGAGTCGGGGGTCCGCGCGAGCAGCGTCTCGCACATGTTGGAGTTGATGGTGTTGGGCGTGTAGTCGGCCGACCTGAACGGGTCGATCGTCTCCGGTTCGCCCTGGAACACGTTCCAGGTGACCTTGTCGACGTCCTTGGTGGCCTTGGCGGTCATCACCGTGCGCTCCGCGGCTCCGTCGACGGCGGATCCCGGATGGGTCCCCATCGAGCAGGCCGTCGCCATGAGCGCGAGCGCGAGGAGACCGGCGGTGAGGGGTCTGCGGGACATCGGACTCACTTCCTGGGGGCGGGCTTCCAACCGGGCCGCGGGACGCTGTCGAGGAGCAGCCGGGTGTAGGGGTGGGTGGGCCGGTCCAGGAGCGCGGCGGTGGGACCGCTCTCGACGATCCGGCCCTGGCGCATGACGACCGTCTCGTCGGTGATCTGCCGGATGACGGCCAGGTCGTGGCTGATGAACAGGTAGCTGACCCCCGTGCGGGCCCGGATGTCGGCGAGCAGGTTGAGGATCTGCGCCTGGATGGAGACGTCCAGCGCGGAGACGGCCTCGTCGAGGATGACGATCTCGGGCTGGGCGGCCAGCGCCCGCGCGATCGCGACCCGCTGCCGCTGGCCGCCCGACAGCGCGCCGGGCAGGGCGCGCAGCTGCCGCTCGTCGAGGCCGACCAGCGCCGCGAGCTCCTCGACCCGCGCGGCCAGGGCCGCGCCGCGGAGCCCGAAGTGCAGCCGCGCGATCTCGCCGAGGCAGTCGCCGACCTTCTGGCGGCGGTCGAGCGAGGTGTAGGGGTCCTGGAAGACGATCTGTATCCTGCGTCCCCGGGCCCGCCGCTCCCGGGCCCGGCGGGCGGGCCGGGTGTGGTCGGCGCCGTCGATGACGACGCGTCCCGCGGTGGGCCGCTCCAGGCCGATCAGCATCCGCGCCGTGGTGGTCTTGCCCGAGCCGGACTCGCCCACGATCCCGAGGGAGCCGCCCGCCGGCAGGTCGAAGCCGACACCGTCGACCACGCGGGTCCGGTGGTAGTCCTTGGTCAGTCCCTCGGCCTGGAGGATCATGACGTCGCCTCCTCGATGAGTCGGCCGCGCAGGTCGGCGGCGCGGTGGCACCTGCTCTGCCCCTCGCCCACGGCCAGCAGGGTCTGGGCGGTCTCCGCGCACCGCGGGACGGCGTGGCGGCAGCGGGGCGCGAACGCGCACCCGTCCGGCGCCTCGTAGGCGGTGGTGGGGTGGCCGGGGACGGCCTCCAGCCGCGAGGCCGGCCGGGTGACGTCGGGCCGGGCCCGCACCAGCGCGGCGGTGTAGGGGTGGAGCGGGTCGTCGTGCAGGCGGGCGGCGGCCTGCCGTTCGACCACTCCCCCCGCGTACATGACCGCCGTCTCGTCGCAGACCGCCGCGGCCAGTTCGAGGTCGTGGGTGATGAACAGCATCGCCATGCCGTACTCGCGCTGGAGCCCGGCCAGGATGGCCATGACCTCCGCCTGGCTGGTGACGTCCAGCGCGGTCGTCGGCTCGTCGGCGAGGATCAGCTTCGGCCGCACGGCGACGGCGGCGGCGATCATCACGCGCTGGAGGAGTCCGCCGGACAGCTCGTGCGGGTACTGGCGCAGGCGCCGCTCCCCGTCGCCGATCCCGACCTCGGCCAGCAGTTCGACGGCGCGCCGGGAGGCCGCCCGGGGCTTCATCCCCTGGTTGACGCGCAGCGCCTCGGTGAGGAAGTCGCCGATGCGGCGCACCGGATTGATGTGCGCCCGGGGGTCCTGGAAGACGATCGCGACGTCCTCGGCCCGGTAGCGGCGCAGCGCGGCCCCGCGCAGCGCGGCGACCGGCCTCCCGTCGAACCGCACGTCACCGTCGACCTGCGCGCCGGACGGCAGCAGCCGGGCGATGGCGCGGGCCGTCATGGACTTGCCGGAACCCGACTCGCCCACCAGGCCGAGTGTCCGTCCCTCCGCCAGACTCAGCGACACCTCCCGGAGCACGGTGCGCGGGACGCCTTCCACCGGCAGCCGCACCGTCAGGTCCTCGACCGACAGCAGTGGACTCATCGACGTGCCTCCGCCCGGGCCGAGAGCCGGTCGCCCAGCAGGTTGGTGGCCGCGACCGTGGCCACGATCAGCAGGCCCGCGTACACCGACTCCTGGGGGTAGCGCTGCATCATGCCGGGGATGCCCTCGCCGGCCATCGCGCCCCAGTCGGCCGTCGGCGCCTGGACGCCCAGGCCGATGAACGACAGTCCGGCCAGGTCGATCAGCGCCAGCCCGAACGCCAGCGCGGCGTCGGCGACGATCAGTGTGGTGATGTTCGGCAGGATGTGCCGCAGGCAGATCGTGACGCCGTGGAGCCCCTGCACCCGCAGGGCCGCGACGTAGGGCAGCGACCGTTCGCGCAGCGCGGCGCTGCGGACGATCCGGGCCAGGTAGGGCGTGTAGGCGATCGACAGCGCGATCACCGCGGCGGGCAGGCCCGCCCCGAACAGCGCCGTCGCCAGGATCGCCAGCAGCAGGCCGGGGAAGGCGAACAGCGCGTCGCAGACCCGGGCGACGACGGCGTCGAACCAGCCGCCGGTCCAGGCGGCGGCCAGCGCGATCGCGGTGCCGAGCACGGTCGAGACGACGACGATGAGGGCGGGACCGGCCAGCGAGGTGCGGGCGCCGGCGACCAGCCGGGCCAGCAGGTCGCGGCCGCTGGCGTCCTGGCCCAGCAGGTGGGCGGTGCTCGGCGCGCGGTAGGCCTCCGAGAGCGCGACGGCGTTGGGGTCCGTCCAGGCGATCAGCGGCCCCACCAGGGCCAGCAGGAACACGGCGGCGAGCACCCCCGTCGCGATCCGAGCGGTCACGACGGCCTCCTTCCGAGCTGGATACGCGGGTCGAGCAGCGAGTAGGCGAGGTCGATGAGGGTGTTGAGGACGATGAAGGCGGTCACGTACACCAGGCAGATGGCCTGGACGACGGGGAAGTCCTTCTGCTGGACCGCGCTGACCAGGTAGCCGCCGAGCCCGTTGAGCTGGAACGCCTGCTCGACGACCACGCTCGCGGCGATGAGCCCGGCGACGGTCAGGCCCGCGACGGTCAGGACCGGCACCGTGGCGTTGCGCAGCACGTGCCTGCGGACGACGAACCGGTAGGGCAGGCCGCGGCTGATCGCCGTCTGCACGTGGTCGGCGGCGAGTTCCTCGCGGACGGCCGCCTGGGTCAGCTTGCCCACGAACGCCACCGACGAGAACGCCAGCGCGACGGCGGGCAGGACCAGGTGGTGGATCCGGCCGAGCAGGCCCGACCCGGACCCGAACACCGGGAACCAGCCGAGGCCGACGGAGAACACCATCGTCAGGACGACCGCCGCCACGAACGCCGGCACCGCCATCGCGGCGGTCGCGGCGCCGACCAGCGAGTCCGCCGTCCGGCCGGGACGCAGCCCCGCGTAGATCCCGACCGCCAGCCCCGCCAGGATGATGATCACCGTGGCGAACAGGACCAGCGCGAGGGTGTTGGCGGCGCGGTCGGCCAGCAGGGACGAGACGCTGTCGTGGTAGAGGATCGAGGTGCCGAGGTCGCCGTGGACGACGCCGGCGAGCCAGCGCCAGTACTGCGTCAGGACCGGCTCGTCCAGGTGGTACTCGGCGTTGAGGCCGGCGATCGCCTCGGGGCTCATCGAGCGCCCGTGGGTGAGGAAGGCGATCGGCGAGCCCGGGGCCGCGTAGAGCGCCCCGAAGATCACGAAGCTGGCGACCAGGAGCGTCGCGACCAGCCCGGTGATCCGGGACAGCACGAACCGCAGCGTCATGACACGGTCCTGCCGCCCACGACCGTCCGGACGACCCGGGCGCGCAGGAGCTCCTCGGGCGCCAGCGCCAGGACGTCGCGGTCCAGGACCACGAAGTCGGCGTGCAGTCCCGCGGCGAGCGTGCCGAACTGGTCCTCGGCCCGGCAGGCCCACGCGGCGTCGCGGGTCGCGTGGGTGATCGCCTCGGCCACGGGCATCGCGTAGCGCGCGATGTTGGGCTCCAGCGACGGGTCGCCCGCCGAGCGCCGGGTCGCCGCGACGAACATGTTGCGCAGCGGCGGGTACGGCGCGGTCGGCGAGTCGCTGCCGAACGCCAGCGGCGCGCCCGCCGTGACCATCTCGGGCCAGGGATAGCCGCGCTCGACCCGGTCGTCGCCGAGGACCGACCGCCAGCCCTCCTGGATGGCCGGGTCGGCGTGCACGGGCTGCATGCTGGCGGTGATGCCGAGCGCGGCCAGCCGCTCGATGTCGGCGGGGTCGGTGACCTCCAGGTGCTCGATGCGGTGCCGCCGCCGGGCCGGTCCGTTGACGCGGACGGCGTGCT